>DATCYI010000598.1:0-1736 GCA_036570385.1 Acidimicrobiales bacterium
TGACCTGAGGGCGCGCGCCAGTGGCCCAGCGGTCGGCCATCCGCCGAGCACGGTCGACGCTCGGCGGCTAGACCGCTGGGCGATGAGCCTCGACATCCTCGCCGCCCATGCCGCTGCCCGCCCCGACGACGACGCCGTCACCGATGGTGACCTCGTGCTGTCGCTCTCCGAGCTCAACGAAGCCGTCAACCGCTACGGCAACGTGCTGCGCGGGCTCGACGTGCGGGCCGGCGAGAAGGTGCTGTGGGTGGGGGAGAACAGCTGGGAGGTCGTGGCCGTCAACCACGCTGCCCGCAAGGTCGGAGCCGTGTGCGTGCCCATGAACTACCGGCTCGCGCCCGACGAGGCTGCCTACGTGATCGACAACTGCGATGCCGTCGTCGTGCTCTTCGACATCGAGCAGACAGATCAGCTCGAGTCGATCAGGGCCGAACGCACAGCGGTGCGGGAGTGGTTCACGTTCCGCACCCTTGGCCAGCCGGGCCCGGAGTGGGCTCGCGACCTCGATGCCGAGGCCGCGGAGGCCTCCACCGCCGAGCCGGATCGTGCCGGCGACGACCCCACCGCGGGCACGACGATGATCTACACGTCCGGCACCACCGGCAAGCCCAAGGGGACCGTGCGCCGGGCCGACGGCGGAGCGTCGACGGCGGCCCTGCTCGGGATCTTCGGTTGGACGACCGAGGAGGTGTACCTCTCGACCGGGCCGCTCTACCACTCGGCCCCGCTGGGCTTCATGCTCGCCGTGCAGGCCCTCGGCGGCTCGGTGATCGTGCAGCGGCACTTCGATCCCGAGGACTGGCTGAGGCTCGTCGACCGCCACAAGGTCACCACCTCGTTCTCGGCGCCGACGCCCATCCGTCGGGTCGTCGACCTCCCCGACGAGGTCCGCTCCCGCTACGACACCTCGTCGCTGACGTCGCTCCTGGCCAACGCCGCCCCGTGGCCCTTCGAGCTCAAGAAGAAGTACGTCGAGCGCATCAACGACCACTCGCTGTTCGAGATCTACGGGTCGACCGAGCTCGGAGTGAACACGATCCTGATCCCCGACGAGCAGATGCGGAAGCCCGGTTCGTGCGGGCGTCCTGTCCCGGGCGTCGACATCGTCCTGGTGGACGACGAGGGCAAGGAGATCACCGAGCCGATGGTCGCCGGCGAGCTGTTCGTCAGCTCCGACGCCACCTTCGCCACGTACTACAAGGACCCGGACAAGTACGACGCCGGCAAGCGGGGCGACCACCTCTCCGTGGGCGACATCGCCTACCGGGACGACGAGGGCTTCGTCTACATCTGCGACCGCAAGAGCGACATGATCATCTCCGGCGGCGTGAACATCTACCCCGCCGAGATCGAGGCGGTGCTGGTGGCCCATCCGAGCATCGAGGACGCCGCGGTGTTCGGTGTGCCCGACGAGGAGTGGGGCGAGGCCGTCCACGCCGTCATCACCACCTACGACGGCGAGCCGCTGGCCGACGAGGACGTCCAGGCGTTCTGCCGCGAGCACCTCGCTGGCTACAAGGTCCCTCGCTCGCTGTCCCGCATGCACGAGATCCCTCGCTCCGCCTCGGGGAAGATCCAGAAGCGCCAGATGCGCGAACCGTTCTGGGAAGGGCACGGCACCCGGATCGGGTGAGTACCTTCGTCGCCATGGGGGTGGCCCGCAGGGCGATGGCGGTGGTGGGCGCGGTGCTGGCGCTGGCGCTGGCGACGGTCGTCGCCGCGCCGGTGGGAGCCGC
>DATCYI010000599.1:0-13709 GCA_036570385.1 Acidimicrobiales bacterium
GGTCAGGGCCATGTCGATCCCCGATGAGACGCCGGCCGCGGTGGCGATCTTGCCGTCGATGACCACCCGCTCGTCGGTGGGGATGGCCCCGTAGCTGGTGAGCGTCTCGAGGCCGAGCCAGTAGGTCGTGGCTCGCTTGCCCTCCAGGAGCCCGGCGGCGCCGAGCACCATGGAGCCGGTGCACACGGACGTCGTCCAGGTGGTGGTCTCGTGGGCGCTGCGCAGCCAGTCGAGGAGCGCCTCGTCCTGCTCGGCCTGCACCTGGCCCGGGCCGCCCGGCACCAGCAGGATGTCGGGGTTGGGGAGGTCGGTGAGGGCCTTGTCGGCGGTGAGGGCCAGCGCGCCGAGGTCGGTGCGCTTGGGGCCCGGCTCGGTGGCCACGAAGGTGACCTCGGCGTCGGGGATGCGAGCGAGCACCTCGTAGGGGCCGACGGCGTCGAGGGCGGTGAGTCGGTCGTAGAGGACGATGGCGATCTGCACTTGGGTCTCCTTGGTGGGCAGAGGATCAGGCGGCGCGGAAGCGGCGTCGGTACTCGGCTGGGGTGGTGCGCAGCGTGCGCAGGAAGGTGCGCCGCATGGTCTCGGCGGTGCCGAAGCCGCAGGCCGCAGCGATCGCGTCGACGCCGTCGGCGGAGTCCTCGAGCAGCCGGCGGGCGGTCTCGACGCGGATGCGCTCGACGTAGCGGGCGGGGGTGGCTCCAACCTCGGCTGTGAACCAGCGGGCGAAGCTGCGCTCGCTCATCGCCGCGATGCGAGCCAGCGCGGCGACGCTGCAGTCGCGCTCCGGGTGCTCCACCACGTGGCGCTGCGCCTCGCGGATGCCGTCTCGCTCGGCCAGCTGCGCCTCGAGCGGCGCGCTGAACTGCGACTGGTTGGCCGGACGGCGCAGGAACAGGACCAGGCGCCGGGCGATGGCCAGCGCCACGTCCCGGCCGTGGTCGTCCTCAACGAGGGCGAGCGCCAGGTCCATGCCAGCGGTGACGCCGGCCGAGGTCCACACGTGGCCGTCGCGCACGTAGATCGGATCGGGCTCCACGGTGACGGACGGGAAGAGCTGAGCCAGCAGCGAGCAGACCCGCCAGTGGGTGGTGGCGCGCCGCCCATCGAGCAGCCCGGCGTTGGCGAGCACGAACGCTCCTGAGCACACCGACGTGACCCGCGTGGCCGATCCGGCGAGGCGTCGGACCTGGGCGTTCAGCTCCTCGTCGTCGTAGACCTCGTAGGTGCCGTCACCGCCGACGACCACCAGCGTGTCGACCTTGCCCCGCACGTCGGCCAGCGCGACGTCGGCCACCACACCCAGGCCGCTCGACGTCCGGACCTGGCCCGGCTCCACGGCCGCGACCGTCAGCTCGTAGGCGGCGCGGCCCAAGCCGTCGTTGGCGTCGGCGAACACCTCGAGCGGGCCCACGAGGTCGAGCCCCTGGAGCCCCTCGAACACCACGAAGACGACCCTGTGCGGTCGCGACCGAGCTGCCATGGGCCCCAGCATGCGCCTAGCCACCCCTGGCAGCAACGACAGATCCCCCACAGATCCCGCCAACCCCGGCGAACCTGCGACAACCCGGCCTCGGCTTGCCGACAGAACCCCACGAACCTGCGACAACCCGTCGTCGGACAGCCGACAGAAGCTCGCAGGTTCGGAATGGACGACAACCCGTCGTCGGACGGCCGACAGAACCCCACGAACCTGCGACAACCCGTCGTCCAGCTGACGACAGAAACCCACGAACCTGCGACAACCCGTCGTCGGTTTGCCTACAGAAGCTCGCAGGTTCGGAATGGGACGACGGCCCGCACGGTCCTCGCCCGTATCCCAGCGCACCGGCGGCGTGCGTTCCGTAGGGTCCGGCCATGTCAGACGCAGAGATCGACGTGGCGGCGTTCGGGATCGCGTTCCAGCGCTTCATGGAGCGGGTGCACGAGCTGTCCGGGCCGCGGACGTCACCGCTGCGCGACCGGGTGGCGGAGCACCTGGAGGCCGACCCGGCAGAGCTGCCGACCGTCACGGAGCAGGTGCCCTCGACCGACCTGCCGAACGTGCAGCTCGCGGTGGAGGCGCTTCTGGAGGCCGCGCCCGGGTGGGAGCTCATCGGCCTGCCGGCTGAGGCTCGCCACTACGGCGGGTTCTCGCTGGCCTCGCTGCTCAGCGGCCGCATGGGCCCCCACATCGACGCGGCTCCTCCGACCTATGTGAACGTGCCCGTGGCCGTGGGCGAGGTGCACGCCTGCGTCGAGCTCGGCGTCTACCTGCTCACCTACGACGGAACTCCGGTGGTGCTCCTCGTGGCCTCCGGGATGGAGCACGCTCCCCGCCCCGGCCTGTCGCTCGAGGTGCTGTCACCCGACCTGTCCGTGTCGGAGCGCTTCATCAAGCGCGTGCGGGAGCTGATGCACGAGCACGACGTCTATCGAGGGAAGGTGCTCGGCTTCGCGTTCAGCGAGCACGGTGGGTTCGGGATCACCTTCCAGCAGGTGCCGGACCTCCCCCGTGAAGCCGTGATCCTCCCGGAGGCCGATCTCGACGCCATCGAGCGGCACACCATCACGATCGCAGCTCACGCCGACGCGCTGCGCTCGTCCGGGCGCCACCTCAAGCGCGGCCTGTTGCTCTACGGACCTCCCGGCACCGGCAAGACGCTGTCGGTCATGTACCTCTGCGGGCAGATGCCCGATCGCACCACGGTGCTGCTGTCCGGCATCGGTGCCGGCGCGCTGGGGCAGGCGATGGCGATCGCGCGGTCGCTGCAACCGTCGATGGTCGTGCTGGAGGACGTCGACCTCGTGGCGATGGAGCGCACCATGCCGGGCCACGGCACGAACCCGCTCCTGTTCCAGCTGCTGAACGAGATGGACGGTCTGGCCGAGGATGCGGACATCGTCTTCGTCCTCACCACGAACCGGGTCGACCTGCTCGAGCCGGCGCTGGCCGCCCGGCCGGGACGGATCGACCAGGCCGTCGAGGTCAAGCTGCCCGATGCCGATTCACGCCGACGCCTGCTGGAGCTCTACCTGCGAGGCGTGGCGCACGACATCGAGGCGCCGGACGGGCTCGCCGCTGCCGTGGCGCGCACCGAGGGTGTCAGCGCCGCGTTCGTGAAGGAGCTGGTACGGCGAGCTGTGGTCGCCGGCCTGACCGCGGGCGAGGAGGTCCTCACCGCCGAGAGGCTCGACGACGCATTGACGGACCTCCTCGAGCACAGCGCCCCGATCCTGCGGTCCACCCTGGGCGCCAACCCCGAAGCGGCCGGCGCTGTCGGAGACAGGGAGGCGGTGCAGTCGGCCGTGCCCGGCATCAGCCCCGCAGGCTGGAGCCGGCTCTAGCGACTTCACCCAGCGCCCAGACCCGCATACACACAGATCCAGCCAGCAACAGATCCAGCCAACCCAGGCGAACCTGCGACAACCCGTCGTCGGTTTGCCTACAGAAGCTCGCAGGTTCGGGTTGGGACGGACTGGGCGGGACTGGGACGACGGGTCCGGTCCAGGCGTGGCTTCGACTGGTGGGGTGTCAGCGGCGGGCCGCTAGAGGCCGAGCTTGGTGCGGAAGTACGCCGCGGTGCGCTCTAGGCCCACGCGGAGGTCGACGGCGGGCTCCCAGCCGAGCTTCTCGCGGGCGATGGTGATGTCGGGCTGGCGCTGCGTCGGGTCGTCGACCGGCAGCGGGTGGTAGACGAGCTCGCTCGACGAGCCGGTCACCTCGATGGCCAGCTCGGCCAGCTGGCCGATGGTGTTCTCCGTGTAGGGGTTGCCGATGTTGACGGGCGAGGTGATGTCGCTGTCGAGCAGGGCCAGGAAGCCGCGCACCTCGTCGTCGACGTAGGTGAACGACCGCGACTGCGAGCCGTCGCCGAACACGGTGATCGGCTTGTTCTCCAGGGCCTGCGTGAGGAAGTTCGACACCGCCCGTCCGTCGTCAGGCCGCATGTAAGTCCCAAAGGTATTGAAGATGCGAACGATCCTCACATCTACGTCGTGGTGGCGGTGGTACGCCATCGTCATGGCCTCGGCGTAGCGCTTGGCCTCGTCGTAGACGCCCCGGGGCCCGATCGGGTTCACGTTGCCCCAGTACGTCTCCGGCTGCGGGTGCACCAGCGGGTCGCCGTACACCTCGCTCGTTGAGGCCAGGAAGAACTTGGCGCCCTTGGCCTTGGCCAGGCCCAGGCAGTTGTGGGTACCGAGGCCGCCGACCTTCAGGATCTGGATCGGGATGCGCTCGAAGTCGATGGGTGAGGCCGGGCTGGCGAAGTGCATCACCACGTCGACGTCGCCGGGCACCCACACGTAGCTGCTCACGTCGTGCTCGACGAAGGTGAACCCTCGGTGCCCGAACAGCCGCTCGATGTTGTCGACCGAACCGGTGACGAGGTTGTCGATGGCAACCACCTCGTCGCCGCGATCGAGCAGCGCCTGGCAGAGGTGCGAGCCGAGGAAGCCGGCCCCGCCGGTGACGACGACGCGAGCCATCAGCTGCGGCCGATGCCGCGGTACTCGAAGCCGCGTCGCAGCAGCCCGGCCCGGTCGAGGAGGTTCCGCGCGTCGAGGACGTTGAGGGCAGCCATGGCGTCGGCCACCTTGTCGAGGTCGAGCCAGCGGAACTCGTCCCACTCGGTGAGCACGGCCAGCACCTCGGCGCCCTCCACCGCGGCGTAGGGGTCGTCGACCACCTCGATGCCGTCGATCCCCGAAGGCATCGACGGGTCGTAGCCGCGGATGATGGCGCCGCGAGCGGCGAGGCGCTGCAGGATCTCGAGCGACGGCGACTCGCGCAGGTCGTCGGTGCGGGCCTTGAACGTGAGCCCCCAGGCCGCGATCCGCTTCCCCTCGACCTCGCCGCCGAGCAGCTCGACGATCTTCTCGGCGACCCGCTCGAACTGCTCGCCGTTGACCGTGACCACGCCCTTCAGCAGCCCGAAGTCGTACCCGGCGTCCTCCGCGATCCTCACCATCGCCCGCGTATCTTTCGGGAAGCACTGGTGGGTCACGAGACCGAAGCTCGTCACGACGGTGTGCGTCTCCGGGACGGTGAGGCTGTAGACGGTGCCGTCGTACTGGCGACGAGACACCGACGCGACCCGGGCCCATGCTGCGTGCTTCTGCGTGAGCCGGCGGTATCCAGTCGGTGCGATGCGCTTGGCCTGCCTGCCGGTCGAGCGGCCGATCTCGGCTCGCTCGGATGGGGGCAGCAGCCACAGAGCCGACTCGACCTGGTCGGCGCCTGAGATGCAGAGCCAGTAGGTGTCTACGGTGCTCTTGGCGGTGCGACCCACCTTGAGTCGGGCCACGACCCCCAGGTCTCCGAGCAAGCGCAGCATGCCGTCGGCAAGCGCCCGGGAGACGGTTCCGTACTCGAGCACCACGCTCGGACCGCCCGCGATGAGCGACCAGGACCCGTCGCCATCCCACAAGCCCCTGAGCAGCGCCTTCTTGTCTGCATCCGGCGCGGACCAGACCTGATCCGGGATCCGCTTGTCGTAGCAGCTGCGGCCAACGCCGAGCACCCCGTCAAGCCAAGCAGCGAGCAACCGAGAGCTGATGCTCACCTGCGTCGCCGTCTGGAGCCGGCGGACCGTGACCTTCACTCCGCACCCTTCCCAGAAGGTACGCACCGCTTCCACGAGCTCAGCCTCGTCGGTCGGATGGAACGACCAGCAGATGCGACGGCGAGCGCCGTCCTCGGCGATGTGACCTTCGGCGAGGTACAGGCCGATCATGCGCCAGAAGGTCTCGTCGAACGGGACCACATCCGGGACGTAGGTGCCGTTCGTGGTCGTACCGAACCTTGCCCGAAGGGTCGGGATGTCTAGCAGGCGCATCTCGGAGAGCCGGAGGGTGCGGCTGCGAAGGGCATCACGACGACGCGCGGCAGGCAGCACCTCAGCGCGCTGTCGTAGGAGCTCGACCTGGAGATCGTCCAACCGGGCGATGACCGCTTCAGGGTCGAGGCCGGCTGCGGCGAGACCATCGAGGATGCGACCGTGACCGGGATGGTCGATGACGAGGGGGAAGTGCTGGGCGATGGGGAGCCAGTCGTCGGTCGTGAGCTCGTGGCCGAGCTTGCGGATCGGCGTCGCATCGTCGAGCCCGTCGCTCGTCACGAAGGGATGGTCGACTGTGGTCGTGATGCGCCGGCCCATCTTGGTGACCACGTCGACCACGTCGCCCTCGTAGGGGCGGGCGGTGAAGCGCGAGACGGGCAGGAACTCGGGCGCCGGCTCGCCGGGGCGCCACGACAGCGCCTCCCAGCCGTCGGCGCCAGTCGAGTCGACCTCGGCGAAGAGCTCGTCGAAGCGAACGAGGCGGATCTGCCCGTCCCGGCGGACGAGCAGGGTCTCGCTCCCTACGAAGCAGGAACCGCCCCAGCCGGGGCCGGGCTTGAGGAACTCGTGGCCTATGCGGGAGTCGTAGCCCATGCCGAGGGCGACGTCTTTGATGTCGGCTCCCACGGCCTCGCACACGGCGGCGACGGCGTTGATGAAGCTGATCTTGGTGGCGAGGAAGGCGTTGGCGGCGTACTTGATCGTCTCGGCGGAGGCCGGGTCGGTGACGATCACGGGGGCGGTGATGCCGAGGTAGAGCGACGAGACCTTCACCGCTGCGGCTTGGTCCTCGGCGCCGATCACGATGCGGTCGGGGTTGAGGAAGTCGTGGATGGCGGAGCCCTCGCGGAGGAACTCGGGGTTGGACACGACGGCGACGTCGCTGCGGCCGAGCGCCCGCTCGACCACCCGGGTGGAGCCGACCGGGACGGTGGACTTGTTGACGACCACCGACTCGCTGGGGAGCTCCGGGCCGATCTCGCGGGCCGCGTCCTCGATGTAGGAAAGGTCGGCCGACCCGTCGGCGCCTTGGGGCGTCGGCACGCACAGGTAGGCGAACTCGCAGTCCTGCACGGCGTTGACGGCACCGACCACGAAGCTCAGGCGGCCGTTCTGGATGCCCTCGTGCACGAGGTTGTCGAGCCCGTCCTCCAGGATCGGGATCTCGCCCCGCTGGAGGCGCTCGACCTTGCCGGCGTCGATGTCGGCGCACACGACGTCGTGGCCGATGTGCGCGAAGCACGCACCAGTGGTCAATCCGACGTAGCCCGTGCCGATCACCGCGATCTTGCTCATGCGCGCTCCATCCTCATGCGGTCAAGTGTGCCAGCCCGGCTCGCCGACGGTGCCAACGGGGAGGGCGCACCAGCCGCCATGGGGCCGGTCACGGCGCCAGCTTCGCGAGCAGCCGCTCCAGGCCGTCTCGGTAGTGCGGGAGCAGCGGGAGGCCACCGAGGCGCAGGGCGGCGTTGTCGAGCACCGAGTTGGCCGGGCGCGGCGCGGGGCGGGGCGGATCGAGCTCGGCGGTCGCGATGGGGCGGACCTTGTCGGGGTCGTGGCCGGACAGCTCGAGGATGTCCCTCACGAAGCCGTACCAACTGGTCTCCCCGGAGTTGGTGACGTGGTGCACGCCGGCCCGGCGCTCCACCGCGATGCGACGGATCAGCGGGGCCAGGTCGGCGGTGAAGCTCGGGCTGCCGCGCTGATCGTCGACGAACGCCAGCTCCGGGCGGTCGACCAGGCCGAGCACCGTCTTCACCATGTTGTGGCCGTGGGCGCCGCACACCCAGGCGGTGCGCACGATGGCACAGCCCGGCGCGTGGGCCAGCGCGGCCCGCTCCCCCGCCAGCTTCGACCGGCCGTAGACCGACTGCGGGTTCGGCTCGTCCCACTCCTGGTACGGCTCGGGCTTGGTGCCGTCGAACACGTAGTCGGTCGACACCGCCACGAGGTGCGCGCCGACCCTGCGCGACGCATCCGCAACCCACTGCGTGCCCAGCGCGTTGGTGGCGAAGGCGCGGTCGGGATCCCCCTCGCACGCGTCGACGGCGGTCCAGGCACCGGCGTGGACCACCGCATCTGGCTGTGTGCTGGTGATGGCGGCGTAGACGGAGTCGCGGTCGGTCAGGTCGAGCGCGGCCCGGCCGCAGGCCAGCACCTCATCGCCGGCCTCGTGGCACGACCGGACCAGGTCGTGGCCGAGCTGCCCGTCGGCGCCCGTGACGAGCACCCTCACGGCGCGCTCTTGAGCGGGCGCCACCACCACTCGTGGGCCCGGTACCAGTCGACGGTGGCCTCGAGGGCCTCGTCGAGCGATCGCTCCCGCCGCCAGCCGAGGGCGGTGACCTTGGCGATGTCGACCGAGTAGCGGCGATCGTGGCCGAGGCGGTCGGCCACGTAGTCGACCGACGACTCGTCCTTGCCGAGCAGGGCCAGCAGCTTGTCGACAAGCACCCGGTTCGGGGTCTCGTTGCCGGCCCCGATGTTGTAGATCTCGCCGGGCGTCCCCTGCGTGAGGACGAGGTGCACGGCCGCGCAGTGGTCGTCGACGTAGAGCCAGTCGCGCTCGTTGAGCCCGTCGCCGTAGAGCGGCACCTTCTTGCCCTCGAGCAGGTTGGTGGTGAACAGCGGGATGGCCTTCTCGGGGTACTGGTAGGGCCCGAAGTTGTTGGTGCAGCGGGTGACCATCACGGGCACGCCGTGGGTGTGGTGGTAGCTGAGGGCGATGAGGTCGGAGCCGGCCTTCGACGCCGAGTAGGGCGAGCGGGGCTCGAGCGGATCGGTCTCGCGCGACGAGCCGACCTCCACCGAGCCGTACACCTCGTCGGTGCCGATGTGGACCACGCGACCGACCTCGAGGCGGCGGGCCATGTCGACGACGATGTTGGTGCCGAAGCAGTTGGTGGTGACGAAGTCGTCGGACCCGGCGATCGATCGGTCGACGTGGCTCTCGGCCGCGAAGTGCACCACCGCGTCGCAGGACTTCATCGCCGGCTCGAGCGCCGCGGGATCGCAGATGTCGCCCTTCACGAACGAGAAGCGCGGATCGTCATCGACGTCGCGCAGCGTGGAGAGGTTGCCGGCGTAGGTGAGGGCGTCGTAGCCGACCACCTCGTCGTCGGTGCTGGCCAGCACGTGGCGCACGTAGTTCGAACCGATGAAGCCGGCCGCGCCGGTCACGAGGATCCTCACGCTGTTCCTCCAGTGAGCTCGGCGAGGGTTGGGGCGTCGCGGTCCTTCGCCGACACCTGGGCCCGGTCCTCTCGATCGACCGGCAAGGGCCAGTCGATGCCGAGCGCGGGATCGAGCGGGCTGCAGGCGGAGCCGGCCATGCCGGGCACCCACTCCTGGTCGAAGCAGTAGAGGTACTGGGTCGATCCTGGGCCCGTGGCCTGGAAGCCGTTGCCGACGCCCCGTGGCACCAGCACCTGCGTGCCCGGCTGGAGCATCGCGGTGACCACCACCCCGTAGGTCGCCGAGCCGCTTCGGAGATCGACGTAGGCCCCGAACGCCTCGCCGGCGACGACGGCGACGAGCTTGTCCATGTCCTCGGCGTGCAGGCCCCGCAGGCCGCCGCGGTGCGTCTCGGTGACGTTGACCTGCAGGAACGGTCCCAGCGATGGCAGGCCCGCGGCCAGGAACGACGACTCCCTGTAGAACTCGCGCACGGTGCCGCGCTCGTCGGTGACCTGCTTCATCGTGATGAGGTGCAGGCCCTCGATCGCGGTGGCGGTCGCCGTCATCTCGACGATCTCGACGCCGGCCACGTCAGTCCTCGAACTCGAGGAAGCGCAGCAGGCAATCGCCGTAGCCGCTCTTGGCGAGGTCGCCGTCGTTGTCCAGCCCGGCGGCCAGCGCCCGCAGCTCGTCGTCGGTGATGAAGCCCTCGCGGTGGGCGGCCGTCTCGGGCGAGCCGATCAGCAGGCCCTTGCGGCGCTGCTGGCCCGCCACCCACGTCTGGGCGTCGAGCAGCGCGTCGAAGGTGCCGACGTCGAACCACTCCGTGGAGAACGGCAGCTTGCACACCTCGAGGCGACCCTCGGCTAGGTAGGCGTTGTTGACGTCGCTGATCTCCAGCTCGCCACGCGCGCTCGGCTGGATGGAGCCGGCGACCTCGACGACGTCGCTGTCGTAGAAGTAGAGCCCGGGCACCATGAAGCTCGAAGGAGGCACCGCCGGCTTCTCGTGCACGGCGACGACCTCGCCGGCCGCGTCGAGCTCGAGCACCCCGTAGCGCTCGGGGTCGGGAGCCCAGAGGCCGAACACCACGGCGCCCTTGGGATCGGTGTAGCGCTGGAGCTGCTCGCCCAGGCCAACCCCGTAGAAGATGTTGTCGCCCAGCACCAGCGCGACCTTGTCGCCCCCGATGAAGTCGGCGCCGATCAGGAAGGCGGCGGCGATGCCGTTCGGCTCCGGCTGCGCGGCGTAGGAGAACGAGCAGCCCCACTGGCTGCCGTCGCCCAGCAGCGCCTCGAACTGCGGGAGCTGGTCAGGCGTGGAGATCACGAGGATCTCGTTGATCCCGGCGTGCAGCAGCGTGGAGACGGGGTAGTAGACGAGCGGCTTGTCGTAGACGTGCATGAGCTGCTTCGACGTGGCCCTGCTCGCCGGGCTGAGGCGGGTGGCCCGGCCGCCCGCCAGGACGATCCCCTTCACGGCGCCACCCTCGACGGATCGAGCGTCGCGTCGAATGGTGTCTGACACCATTCGACGCGCGCTGGGCGCGCAGCATGACGTGGTGGTGTGAGGTGCCCTCCCATGACGGGAGGATTCTGGCACGTGGGTGCCTTCCCCTCTCCTGGGCGCCCGATCAGCAGTCGACGCCGGGCGGCGGGTCGGGTGCCACCCCGATCACGCTCGTGGTCGTCGAGGAGCTGGTGGTGCCCAGCTGGGTGGTGCTGGTGGCCCCGGACGGCACGGACGTGCTGGTGGCCGCAGCCGGTTCCGCTCGCACGCCGGCGAAGTCGCGGCCGGTGACGAGCACCACGTCGGCGCCCTGCTCCTGGGCGTCGACGGCCTCCAGGTCGGCACCGCCGACGAGGTGACGGGCGACGAGGTCGGCGGCCGCCTCCTGGCCCGGCAGGTAGCGCACGACCGTGCGCTCGATGTCGAAGCGCTCGGCTTCGCCGGTGCCGGCGGCGATGAAGCCGGCGGCCACGAGGTCGGTCGAGGCGCCACCGGCCTGCCCCGTCTCACCCGAGCCGTTGAGCACCCGCACCCTGACGCCCTCGGGGGCGATGTCGGCGGCGTCGGTGCCCCGGAAGAGGTCGAGGGTGGCCTGGGACTCGAGGGCCCGCAGGCGCAGCACGAGGGCGCCGCCGACCACGTCGTCCTCCACGGCCAGCGAGTGCAGGGCCAGGCTGTTCGGGTCGAAGCTGCGGAAGCGCACACCGAGGTGGGCGATGTCGTCCGCTGTGAGGACGTCGTCGACGGTGACGGTGTCGAGGGCGACGTCGATCAGGTTGTCGAGCGTGACGGGATTGCGGATGCCCTTGGACACGGCCCGCCGCAGCGACCGCACGATGAAGTCCTGCTGGCGGCTGATGCGGCCGAGGTCGGCGGTGGGGTCGGTGCGCCAGCGACCGTCGACGTACTGCTCGTACTGCCGGGACCGCACGTATGCCAGCGCCTGCTCCGGACCCAGCGCGATGCAGCCGGGCTGCTCGACGGCGAGGCCGGAACGACGGTCGCGGGCTGGGTGCTCGAACCACACCTCGACGCCGTCGATCGCATCGACGAGGTCGCGGAAGCCCGCGAAGTCGACCTGCACGTAGTGGTTGATCGGGATGCCGAGGTAGCCCTCGATCGTGTCGATCAGCTCCCGCGGCCCGCCGATCTCGATGGCGGCGTTGATGCGCTGGTTGCCGCCGCTGGCCATCGGCACCCACAGGTCGCGCGGCAGCGACAGCAGCGCGGCCTGCTCGGAGCCCGGGTCGATCCGCAGCACCATCATCGTGTCGGAGCGCAGGCCGCTGATCGAGTCGCGGCCCTGGCGGGCGGGGTCGTCCTCAGCGAGGTTGGCGGCGCTGTCGATGCCGACCAGCAGGAAGTTCTGGGGCTCGTCGCTGCCGGTCCGCTCGGTGAGCGTGCCGCCGAGCTCGATGCGGGGCAGGCGGCTGTACTTCGAGTACACGTAGCCGAGCACGCCCGCCGAGCCGAGCAGCCCGAGCACGAGCGAGCAGCTGAGCAGCAGGACCGACCGCTGGGCCCACGTGCGCCGCGGCCGGCGCGGCTTCTCGGGCTCCAGCTCGACCTCCGCCGCCGGCCCTCGCGCCGAGTGCTGCCCCATCAGAGCTGCGCCATCAGGTGACAGGCAGGCCGAGGGCCCGGCTGATGACGAGGCGCTGGATCTCGCTGGTGCCCTCGCCGATCTCGAGGATCTTGGCGTCGCGGTAGAAGCGGGCGACGGGCGTCTCGTCCATGAAGCCGTAGCCGCCGAAGATCTGCGTGGCGATCCGGGTGGCGGTCACCGCGGCCTCGGTGGTGTGCAGCTTCGCCATCGCCGCCGCCTGCTTGTAGGGCCGGCCGGTGTCGTGCAGCCACGCGGCCTGGTAGGTGATGAGCCGGGCGGTCTCGGCCATCACCGCGAGGTCGGCCACCTGGAAGGCGACGCCCTGGTTCGAGCCGATGGGCTTGCCGAAGGCGTTGCGGTCCTGGCTGTACTGCACGCAGTGGTCGAGGCAGGCCTGGATGCAGCCGACGGCAAGCGCCGAGATGGCCACCCGCCCCTCGTCGAGGATCTCGAGGAACTGGGCGAACCCGCGGCCTCGCTCGCCGAGCAGGTTGGCTGCGGGCACCCGGCAGCCGGTGAAGGTGAGCCCGTGCGTGTCGGACGCGTGCCAGCCCATCTTGCGGTAGGGCGGCTGCACCTCGAAGCCCGGAGTGCCCGCGGGGACGATGATGGCGCTGATCTCGCCGGGACCTGTGCGGGCGGTGACGGTCACGAGCGACGTGAGCTCGCTGCCAGAGTTCGTGATGAACGCCTTCTCGCCGTCGATCACCCACTCCCCCGCGCCGCCGGCCCCTTCATCGAGCATCGCGGTCGTGCGAGTGCCGCCCGCGTCGCTGCCCGCCTCCGGCTCGGTGAGGCCGAAGCCCCCGAGAGCGCGGCCCGCGCAGAGGTCGGGCAGCCAGGCCTGCTTCTGCTCCTCGGTGCCGAACTTGTGGATCGGGTTGGCGCCTAGGCCGACGCCGGCTTCGAGGGTGATGGCCATCGAGTGGTCGACGCGGGCCAGCTCCTCGATGGCGATGCACACCATCGTCAGGTCGCCGTCGCCCCCGCCGTACTCGCTCGGGAAGGGGATGCCGAAGAGCCCGAGGTCACCCATCGCCCGCACGACATCGACCGGGAAGTGGTGGTCGCGGTCCCAGGCCTCCGCGTGAGGGGCGATCTCCCGCTCGGCGAAGTCACGGACCATCGCCCGCAGCGAGTCGTGCTCCTCGGTGAACTCGACGTGCACGGCAGACCTTCCGGGCGAGGGCGGGTGTCGGTGCGGCGAACGGCCTCTGGCCGCGCCGACATGGGATCGTACGCTGCCGCCCATGCCTCGCCCCGTCACGCCTGACAGCGCGCTCGCTGTCGTCGGCGGACGGCTGGCGACCGAGCTCGTGGACGTGACGTCCGACCTTGCGGCGCTCGACTCGCACGGGTTCTGGGCCGTCGTGCTCCCCTTCGAGGGCGCGCCGCTGTGTGCCCGCTTCGCGACGGTGCGCCCGGCTCGACCGTGGCCGGGCCCGCCATGGCGCGGCCCGCAGCCGTCGGAGTGGAGCACCTCGCTGTCCGGCGACGCCTTCCGCGACGGCGTGAGGTCGATCCGCTCGTCGATCGCGGCCGGCGACGTCTACCAGGTGAACCTCACCCGCCGGCTCACCGCGCCCATGCCCCCCGGC
>DATCYI010000600.1:0-5143 GCA_036570385.1 Acidimicrobiales bacterium
GAAGACCGTCCGGTGGCAGTGCGGCACCGCCGCGACGACGAGGGGCCAGAGCCGCTCGTAGCGAGAGGCCAGCTTCTCGGTCGGCACGTCGTGGCCGCCGGCCGCCACGCGGGCGGCCACCCTGCGACCCGACAGCCCCAGGGGGATCATCACGACGTGCAGCACGACGTCGTAGCTCGCAGCCACCGCATCGGTGACGAAGTCGAGCTTCGAAGCATGAGAGAAGACGGTCTCGGTGCAGAAGTCGAGCCGTGCGTCCAAGAGCGCGCTGCGTGCCGCAGCCGCGATCCGCGCCGCCTCATAGGCCTGCTCCAGCTCTCGCCCCGGGAACCTGTCCCGAGCGATGCGATCGGCGTTCACGAAGGGCAAGCCGGGCCGGCCAGGAGCGATCGCCCGCTCGTACAAGGTGGTCTTGCCGGCGCCGTTCGGACCGACGACCAGATCGAGGCGGCTCACAGCCGGCGGCGGCTCCCGTCCGGCGCGATCTCGATGAGGTTGCCGTCGTCGTCGAGCGACACCGTCGTCTGGCCCGCCGTGCGAGCAGCCCGGCCGAAGCGCTCCCGTGCCGCTCGCTCGGCGATGCCAGCATCGATCAGGGCGTGCGCAGCCGTGCGCTCCGGCGGTGTGAGGGAAGAGAGCTGTGCGTCGCCAGCCGCAACTGCGAGCATGCGCCGGCTCGCGACCGAGCCAGAACGCTCCACCTGCATCCCGATGCGAGCCCAGTGGTTGATCTGCTCGGTGACCGTGCGGTTCTCGGTCGGCGCGACCGATGCCGCCGTCGCTGCGACGTCGGCCGCCACTCGGGTGGGTGTCGAAGCTCCCTTGGCCACATCGTCTCCCGTCTCAGGTCGTAACAACTGTATCAGTCTGCTACACCGGTGATCGCTGCCTCGTACTGCCTGAGCGGGCAGAGTGTGGCCATGCGCTGTTGGGCCCTACCCCAGTGAAGATCGCGCTGCTCGCGGTCGCAGGAGCCGCCGGCGCCCTGGCTCGCTACGGCCTCGGCTCGGCGTTCACATCGAGGGACTTCCCGTGGACCACGCTCGGCATCAACCTCGTCGGATCCTTCGCTCTGGGCTTCTTGCTGCGCGCCGGTGACCTTCGGGGATGGTCGGACGTCGTGACGGTGTCGCTCGGCGCCGGGTTCCTCGGCGCGTTCACGACCTTCTCGACCTTCTCCGTCGAGACGCAGGCCATGCTGCGCGACGGTCGCACCGTGTCCGCCGGCCTGTACGTGTGCGCGTCGGTGGTCGGCGGCATCGCTGCGGCCGGTGCGGGCTACGCCCTCGCCACCTCGCGCGGCGCCGGCTGATCTCCGAGCGGGTGCCCGATCGCGGTCGTACGCTGCGGCGATGAGCAGCGGGGCGGTGACGTGGCGCGTCGGCGCGGTCGAGATCACGCGGGTCGAAGACCCCGGCTTCGACCTCACGCTCTCCCAGGACGAGGAGACCCGCAAGGCCCTGGCCGCCGCGGAGTGGCTGTCGCCCTGGTCGGTGACGGAGGACCTCTCGCTGCGCATCGGATCGTCAGCGACGATCGTCCGTACGCCGTCGGCAGTGGTGCTCGTCGATCCGTTCCTCGCCTTCGACGACGTGGCCCGGCTCGGCCCCCGCCTGTCCGCGCTCCGCAACGCGGGCGTCGAGGCAGACGACGTCGACATCGTGGTGAACACGCACGTCGACGGCATGGGCGTCAACATCCTGGCCGACGGCTCACCGACGTTCCCCGAAGCCAGCTACATCCTGCCGACAGCCGAGCTCACGGCCCTCCGGCGCGGAGATCACCCGGACCTGGGCGGCCACCCGGACACCGCTGGCTTCGTGCGCCTCGCCGACGAAGGTCTGGCCACCGGCATCGCCTCCGACGAGCGACTCCTTCCCGGCGTCTGGCTGCGCGAATCACCGGGTCACGCCGCCGGGCACCTCGCGGTCTGGATCGACTCCGGCGGCGCATCCGCGGTCATCACCGGGCACCTGTTCCTGCACCCGGCTCAGATCGCCGACCCGACGATCGTCACAGGCGACCACGACCCGGCCCTGCTGGTGGCCACCCGTCGCTCCCTGCTGGCGCGCTGCGCCGCTGACGACACCCTGCTCCTCGGTCCCCTCTTCGCCGCGCCCGGCGGCGGCCACGTGCGCGACGACGGCCACGGCGGCTGGAAGCTGGAGCTCTGACCGGCAGTCCGGCCGGTACCCAAGGGGTACGGTCCGGACATGGCTGAGCCCACCGACGACCGCATCGACACGAGCTCCGGCGATTCGGTGACCGTGAGGATCGCCGCTCCGCCCGAGCGCATCTACGCGATTGTCACCGACATCGAGAACATGGGACGCCTCAGTCCCGAGTGCACGGGCGGGCGCTGGCTGGCCGGTGCCACCGGGCCCAGGGTCGGAGCCCGCTTCAAGGGCACCAACAAGCGCGGCCTGATGCGCTGGTCGACCACGAACCTGGTCGTCGACGCAGAGCCCGATCGCCGGTTCGCCTTCGAGACCAAGCAGAGCGGTGCCCGCTGGAGCTACGTCCTCGAGCCTGATGGAGACGGCACGCTCGTCACCGAGAGCCGCTCCATGTGGCGTGACCGCCCGCGGTCGGCATCGATCGCGCTGAAGCTCTTCCTCGGTGGAGAGGAGAACCACGAGCAGGAGATGCGAGACGGGATCCGCGCCACCCTCGATCGGCTCAAGGCTCTCGCCGAAGCTTGAGCGACGCGGGTCAGACAGCGCCCCGCTACCGCCAGGGCGGTGGTCCGACCTCTATGCGGGCCAGCGGCGATGCGACGGTGCCGAAGCGCTCCTCGTCGGCCAGCCATGCGTCGTGGGCGGCGGTGATCTCGCTTCGCTCGCGGGCGACGTAGTTCCACCACATGAGGATCGGCTCGGGGAACGGCGTGCCGCCGAGCAGCAGGGTGCGAGCGGGGTCGGTCGCCTCGATCGCCAGCTCGTCCCGCCCCTGACCGAGGTAGGCCAGGTGGCCGGGCTCGACGACCACGCCGTCGACGCGCACCGATCCCTCGGCTACGACCAGCGCGTGCTCGTGCGCTGGATCGACCGGCACGGTCGTGCGCCCAGAGCGCAGCACGAGGTCGATGCCAAAGTGGTCGGTGTCGCGCCGTGCCGGCGAAGCGGCGCTGCCGAGCTGGCCCACGAGCACCGTGGCCGTGGCGGCGTCGAGCTCGACGACGGGAAGCTCCGCGTGGTGCTCGAAGGCCGGGGCGCCGTCGCGGGTCTCGGCCGGTTGCGCCACCCACAGCTGGATCCCGTGGAGCGGCCCCGCGTAGCGGCCGGTGGCCTCCTCCGAGTGCGCCACCCCGTGCCCGGCGGTCATGAGGTTGAGCTGGCCGGGGCGGATGACCTGCTCGGAGCCGAGGGTGTCGCGGTGGAGGATCTCGCCGGCGAAGAGCCAGGTGACGGTCTGCAGCCCGATGTGGGGGTGCGGGCCGATGTCGATGCCACGTTCCTCGGTGACGTCGGCCGGGCCCATGTGGTCCGCGAAGCACCAGGCGCCGACGGTGCGGCGGGTCCGGCGCGGCAGCGCGCGCCGGACCCGCATCTCCCCCACCATCGCCTCGCGGCTGTCGGTCAGCTCGACCTCGGGCGGGTCGGCGCTATCGCGCTCGCTCACCGGTTCGACATCGCGCTCGCTCACAGGACCGCTCATCGGATCGTGCCTCCTCGCGTCAGCCGCGGGCCAGGTCGAGGAGCGACTCCCACTCGGCCGTTCCGAGCTCGCCGCTGCCGCGTGCCACGACCTGGTGGTCGGAGTCGAGGGCGACGAAGAACGGGAACCCTGAGAGCCCGAAGGCGGTGGCGGTCTGGCTCTCGGGCGAGTCGGCCAGGGTGGGGTACTCCCAGCCCTCCTTGTCGAGCCACGCAGAGGGCGGGTGGTTCGGCCGCTCTTCGTTGGTGCTGGTGGACACGCCGTAGACGTCGACGTCTTCGGGCATGCCGTTCTCGGCGGACCAGTCGACGAGCACCGGCACCTCAGCCTGGCAGTGCGGGCACCAGTGGGCCAGGAAGACGAGAACCTTCGGGCGACCGTCGTCGGTGATCTCGATCGTGGTGCCGTCGAAGGTCTGCCCGGTCACCACAGGTGCCTTCGTGCCGATCGCCGCGTCCTGCCCTGCCAGCTCCGGCAGCGGGTCGCCGCTGATGGTCACAGGAGCGGTCTGCTGCTTGCTCGCGGCCTGGCTGGTGGCGTCGTCCTCCTCGTTGGACACGCTGGTCGCCACCACCGCGATGACGGCGATCAGGGCGATGACGCCGAGGATGATCGGCACCAGCGGAAGGCCCTTCGACGACTCGCCCTCCTTCTTCCATGCGGGGCCGCTGGAGGCGGGCTTGGCAGACATCTACGCGGTGTCCTCTCGGTCGGTCGACGCCGGCTTGGCGACGAGCAGAAGGGTGATGATCAGGGCGAACCCCGACAGCGCCATCGTGGGGATGGTGAGGTAGCCGAAGCGCTTCACCCAGATCAGTGTGCACGGGTTGGTGGGGTCGCAGGCACCCGTGTCGAGCGACGGGTAGCGCTCGATGAGGACGTGCCAGGTGGAGATGGCTCCGCCGACGGCCGCGATGGCGATGCCAGGGAGCCAGACCGCGCTCCAGCGGCGCCATGCCGCGACCGCGAGGATGGGCACCAGCGGGTACATGGCGTAGCGCTGGTACCAGCACAGCTTGCACGGCGAGAAGTTGGCCACCTCGGAGAGGTAGAGGCTCCCCGCGGTGCAGACACCGGCCACCAGCGCCGCCAGCACGAGGGCTTGAGGACGCAGCGCCGCAGCCACCCTCGCCCGGCGCTCGGCCATCGCCTCGGACGCCAGCCCGCCCACGGCCAGGACGAGCGCTGCGAGCACCGCCAGCTCCGCCCCGACCGCGAGGAGGCCGAAGAACAGGGTGGCGGCGTCGGTGGTCATGCCGGCCGGATCATCCGCAGTCGACGCCCTCGGGCGGCTCGCCGGTGGCATAGCCGCGCACAGTGGTCGTCGTAGTGGGGGGCACCGTCGAGGTGGTCGTCGCGTCGCCCTCTTCGGTTCCCACCGGCACCGTGGAAGTGGTGGTGCGCAGGTCGTCGGCGGAGCCTTCAGGCGCGGGCTGGTCGTGGATCGTCGTGAGGTCGGCGCCGGTGACGAGCACGACCTCGCCGG
>DATCYI010000601.1:0-26398 GCA_036570385.1 Acidimicrobiales bacterium
GACGACCTCGTCGGCGTCGAAGTTCCGGATGCGGTTGCCGTCGACGGAGCGTTCGGCGGCCGAGTAGCTCGCCGTGGACCACCGGGCGCCGAGGTGGGGTTCGAGGGCTTCGGCGGCCTGGTCTTGGGTCCAGCCCTTGAGTGCGCGGGCTTGGGCGAGGTTGTAGGCGACTACTTGGTTCGGTGTGAGCCCGAAGTACAGCGGGACCTCGTCGTCCTGTCCTGTGCGCCTGCGTGCCATTCTATCTGTTGTAGCACAGATTCTCTGCAAGGCAGTTGATTTCTGGGTGTTGGGTGCGTAGTGTGACGGCCCCCTCGACCCGTTGCTGCGCGGCTTGAGGTCTCCGGGGTAGGAGGCGTGATGGCACGACCGAGCTTCTTCACGATCGAGGAGGCGGCGCGCGTCCTGCGAATTGGTCGCACCGCTGCGTATGCGGCGGCGAAGCGGTATCGGGAGACCGACGGCGCTGAGGGCCTCAAGGTCATCCAGATGGGCGGGTCGTTGCGGGTGCCTGGCGCATGGCTCGACGAGATGGCCGGGCGGCCGGTCGACGTCGAGAGCGCGGTGCCCCCGGTTGAGGGTCTCGAGCGGGTTTGGCCCGATGGCGAGCGGAAGCCGGCCTCGTCCAAGCGCCGGCGCCTGTCAGCGGTACCGGCCAGCAGCTCGCACGATGCCGAGCAGTCTCGGCTTCCCTTCGCGGACTGACACCCGTGCTCACGCTGTCTATCCGAAGGACCAGCCCGTGAACTTTGACGCACTTGCACCTGCTGTGCTGTGCCGGATCGTCCGCTCAGCGGATCGACTGGGGGGCGACGCGTGCTGAGTCTGGGGAAGCTGGCGCCGGGTCAGCAGGAGTACTACATCGACACGGTCGCCCGAGGTGCGGAGGAGTACTACACCGGCGCGAAGGAGGCGCCTGGGCAGTGGGTCGGGGCGGCCGCTGGGCGGCTCGGGCTGGAGGGCGAGGTCGACGCTGAGGTGCTGGCGAACGTGCTGGGCCATGTCGATCCGACCGGGATCTACAGGTTGACGGCGGCGCGGTCTGTGCCGACGGTCGCTGGGTTCGATGCGACGTTCTGTGCGCCGAAGTCCGTCAGCTTGCTGTTCGCGTTGGGGCGACCGGAGGTGTCCAACGAGGTTCGCAACGCGGCTGACGCCGCAGTCGGCGCCTCGCTGAGCGTCCTCGAGGAGGCCGCGTGCCGGGTCCGGCGGGGCAAGGGCGGTCACACGGTCCTCGACGGTGACGGGTTCGTCGCGGCGGCGTTCCGGCACCGCACGTCGCGCGCTGGTGACCCTCACCTCCACACCCATGTCGTGGTGGCCAACCTCGCTCACGCGCCGGTCGATGACCGCTGGACGGCGCTGGACGCACGCCCGTTGTACTCGTGGTTGTCGCCGGTCGGGCACCTCTACGAGGCCCATCTCCGCTGGGAGCTCACCCATCGCCTCGGCGTCGAGTGGGGCCCGGTCCGCAACGGCATCGCGGATGTTGCCGGCATTCCTCGGACGGTGCTCCGGGAGTTCTCGACGCGTCGCCGCGAGATCGAGGCCCATCTCGACGAGCACGGCCAGCGCGGTGCCAAGGCCGCCCAGGTCGCCACCTACGCCACCCGCCGAACCAAGGACGCCGGCGTCGACCCGGCCGGGCTCCTGCCCGCCTGGCGACAGCGGGCCGAAGCGTTCGGCCTGGACGCCGACGCTCTGGCTGGGCTCCTGGGCCGAACACGGGTGATGGAGCCGCCGGTGGTCGGGAGCGCTGAGGCTGAGCAGCTCTACCGGTGGCTGGCCAGCCCGGACGGGCTGACTGCTTCGGTGAGCACGTTCGGTCAGCGGGAGGTCATTAAGGCGATCTGCAACGCGCTGCCGTCGGGTGGCCGGGTGGACCAGGTCCTCGACCTCGTCGACGGGTTCTTGCGGTCCGAGCACGTCCTCGCCGTCCGAGTCGACGACCGAGCCGCGGTCATCCATCGCAACGACGGTGCCGTCATCGGTGCCCACACCGACGAGCACCGCTGGACGACCCCGGAGATGCTCCAAACCGAAACCCGCCTCCTCACCGGTGCCCTGCAGCGCCGAGCAACCGGCACCGGTCTCGCCGCCGGTGGCGCGCTCGATGCTGCCATCGCGTCGCGGCCGTCGCTGGCAGAGGAGCAGGAGCAGATGGTGCGGACGATCTGCTCGTCAGGTGACGGCGTCGAGATCGTCGAAGGCGTGGCCGGCGCCGGCAAGACCTTCGCCCTCGCCGCCGCCCGCGACGCCTGGCAGGCGTCGGGTCACCGGGTGATCGGCTGCTCGCTCGCCGCCCGCGCCGCCAAGCAGCTCCAAGACGATGCTGGCATCGCGTCATCCACGATCGACCGCCTCCTGACCGGCCTCGACCGGCACACGACAGCACTCGACGACACGACAGTGGTCGTGGTCGACGAAGCCGCGATGGTCGGCACCCGCAAGCTCGCCCGGCTCCTCACCCACGCCGAGACCGCCGGCGCCAAGGTCGTCCTCGTCGGCGATCCCTGCCAGCTGCCCGAGATCGAAGCCGGTGGCACCTTCCGCGGGCTACACCAGCGCCTCGGCGCCTCACACCTCGTCGACAACCGCCGCCAGAGCGAACAGTGGGAACGCGCGACCCTGACCGAGCTCCGCGCCGGCGATCTCGACCGGGCCCTCGACGACTACATCGGCCACGACCGTGTCCACCAGGCCGCCAGCGACGACGCCGTCCGCGACCGGCTCGTAGACCAGTGGATGAACGCCCGCGTCGGAGGTGAGGACGTGCTGATGGTCGCCGCCCGCCTCGCCGACGTCGATGACCTCAACCGCCGGGCCCGCTACACGCTCTGGGACGAGTGCTACCTCGGCGACGACGAAGTCGTCCTCGCCGGCCGCCCGTTTGCCCGCTGCGACGAGGTCCTCGCACTGCGCAACGACTACCAGCTCGGACTGCTCAACGGCACCCGAGCAACCGTCGAACAGATCGACACGGACCGGCAGCAGATGACCCTCTCCACCGCCAGCGGCCAACGCCTCGATGTGCCCTTCGCCTACGCGGAGGCGGGCCACCTGACCCACGGGTACGCCACGACCGTGCACAAAGCCCAGGGCGCCACCGTCGACCGCTGCTTCGTCCTCGTCGACGAGACCATGACCCGCGAGCACGCCTACACCGCGCTCTCCCGAGGGCGCCACGGCAACGAGCTGTTCATCGTCGCCCACGACCAGCGCGTCGAGGAGCGTCACGCCAACGAGGTCGACTTCGATCCGCTCGACGCGGTGCGACGTGTCATCGGGAGGAGTGGAGCCAAGCGCATGGCCGTCGACGAGATCGAGCCGAGCGGGGTCCCGCTCGAGCAGCTTCGTCGTGAACGTGCCGAGATCTTCGGTCGCATCGGCGAGGGACCAGTCGACCCGACCTGGGAGTACCGCCAGATCTCCGGAGCGCTCGCCCGCGAGAAGCACTACCGCAAGGGCGCCGAGTGGCGACTCGACAAGGCGAGAGAGTCGCTCCACGACCTCGGCCCCATCGGCCGGCACCTGCACCGATCCCAGCGCCGCGAGCTCGAAGACCGCATCGCAGGCTTCGAGACCGACATCGCCCGCCACGACAGCAAGATCACCGAGCTCCAACACGAGCTCGGCCAGCTCAGACCCGAGCTCCTCGCACGCAGCAGCTGGGAACGCCATCACAGCACCGAGCTCGACCGGCTCAACACCCTCGACCACCACATCGACCTCACCCAGCGGCTCGACCGCATCGCCACCCGACAACTCGAACGCGAGATCGAGCCCAGCATGGGCCTCGAGCTTTAGCGCCGAATCCCTCAGGTTCAGGGCTGCGGCCCCCAGCGGCTGCCCGTCGCGCCACCGGATGGTTGGCTCCTCGCCGCGGGACCCCTACAGCCATTTCCTACTTCAACGCGGAAACCGAACCCGCTGATCCCTCCGCGCACGGCAACTTTCCGCTGGCGCAATGCGTCAACATGTGATATTTGTCTCTTGTCCACGGTCGTGCAGGTGACAGCGCCGATCCTCCTCTTAGGCGGGCAGGAGTCTAGAGTGGTATAGCCGACGACTTTGGAAGCCCGTTCGTGCTACCGCTCGCGTCTCAACCGACGTCGGGTCTTAGCCGTGATGTTGACTCTTATTCTCGTCGGCGGCATCGGTGCGGATGCTGTCGGCGCCCACGTTGCCCTCGGTGCTGGCTGTCGATTCGATCCTTCAAATGACAACGACGGGTTGGGAATCGGGTACAGCTCGACCAACCTAAATGCGGCTCGCCGCGACTCCACGAGCGCCTCTGCTGGCCTCTGGAATCGGAAGCTCGATCTATACAACGTCAACGGAGTCGATCCAGACTTAACGATCGTGTCCTATAGTTCATCGACGCGCGACATCCGAGTCGAGTTTCGCAATAACCTTCCTGCGAATATCGGAGCCCAGACCACGAACTGGTGCAGCGCCGGCAGCAACCACTATTCTCAAGATCCGCTCTTCGAGTGGAATAATGCAGCTACCTACTATGTGAACATTGCTCGTCGCCGGGAAGCGCTAGCGACGCACGAGCTTGGCCACACGTTTGGACTTGACCACGACAACAGCACCGGCTGCAACCAGTCAAATGCTGGGCTGTTGTTCCACGACGCGGTCGCCAAGAGTGACCTTTGCAATTGGGTGGGACCGTCGATTGATGACTCGCTAGGCGCATCGAGCGTTCACCAGGGCATTTACTAGGGGGGCTCACATGCACCAGGTTACGCGGCGATCCGTCATTGCTCTCGCGATCTTCGCCTGCGCGCTGGCCAGCTGCGGTGGCGACGATTCTACTGCTCATGTGACTACAAGCTATTTCGCGCCCGATTCGCTCGGCGAGGTCGCACGCGTCAGTGCATTCGTGATCGAAGGTCGAGTCATCTCGGATCCGACTGTGCACGACGTCCCTCCAGAGAACGTCCCGCCTCCAGATGCAGCCGGCGAGAACTCCCCGTCTCCGGCCGTGTTTGCGTACGAGGTGGTGAACGTCTCAGTTACCCGTGTCTTCGGGCGACCGGGTAACCCGGCGGCACCAAGCGTCGGTGAGACAATAGTTGTGGGTGTTCCAGTCCAAGGCGAGGATGCGCCGTCAACACTCAGTGAGGACGATCAACGGGAGATCACACGTCCTGGCGAGACGTTCGACAGTGAGCACGAGGAGGATGGCATCTTCTTTCTGACTGAATGGCGACCTCTCGGCAGTGGAGCTGCGGGCTACGAGGCGATGGGTGCGGCAGTCTTCACGAACGATGGTCAAGCGGAGGTGCGAGCGGTGTTCGGTGCGCTGCGGGGCACAAGCGTGACGCGGATTGACGCTGTATCAGTAGCGGAGAAGAGCTGACTACCGCTGTTCGGTCCCGGTGCAGGAGCTCTGCCCGATCGCCGAGCTGTCCGGTGGGTCACACACGCTGGACGATGAACCCACTCGGCCGGACTCGTCGCCTCTTTCAACGCTCCTCCTCCTCCTCCTCCTCCTCCTCCTCGCGGTCGGGCGTCCTGGATGCCGACCGCGACGAGTCCACGTCTCTCTGCCGAAGTTGAGGGGCGTCGATTCCGACCTTCAGTACGTGGTCTTTGGTGCAATCGTGCCTGACGGGTCTGCTTCAGCCGATCTGTTGCTCTACGCGATTCAGAGGAAGCCGGGTCCCCAGCCGGCATAATTCGGCCCTACGCGACCAACCTGGGACGGCGGGGTCGGATGCTCGTGACGGGTCTGAGTCTCGCGTAGTGGGTTGGCACCACCGGCGAGGAGGATCCTGAGCCTGTAGTTCTTCACGTTCCTGAAGCCACGCCCGGATCGCTTGACCTGCTTGATGAGAAGGTTCGCGGCCTCGACCGGGCCGTTCGAGGCTCCGGTGCGGTGGTGGTTCAGGATCTCGCTGCGCCAGCGGCGCAGGGTCTTGAGGAGCCGGGCGAGCTCGGGCCCGGAGTCGGGATCGGAGCACCGGGCGATGGCGTCATCGAGCGCTTCGGTGGCCTCCGTGAGGTCGTCGGTGAGGTACACGTTCCGGACCTTCTCCTTGCCGGTCCAGGCGGCCGCCAACGCGTCGTCGGGGTCACCGGCGGCGAGGGCGGCGTGGATCCGTTCCCAGCCCCGGGCGTCGACTCGTTCGGCTCCCATGAGCAGGAGCTTGCGGATGTCGTAGAGCGGGTCGCCCTTCCAATCCCGGTGCTCGAGGGTCTCGCGCTGCACCCGGGTCCGGCACCCGGTCACGGCCGCGTTCGCGAGGCGCACGATGTGAAATGGATCGACGACCATGACCGCACCCGCCAGCGCGGAGGCGACCCCGGTGAGGGGGTCTGGGTTCGTGATCGCGGACCGGTAGCCCTCGTGGGGGCCGACGGACACGACCTCGATCTGGAAGAGCCACTCGGTGGGCATGTCGGCCATCCAGGCCCGTAGGTGCTTGGCATCGTGGCCCTCGAACACGTCGAGGATCTGCCCGCTGGTCACATCGACGACCGCGGTGATGAACCGGCGGCGACGGCGTCGCGACGCCGGTTGCATCACGGTCTCATCGAAGCCGACCATCGCGACCGCGCCGACCCGGCTGGTGTCATCGACACGCACCTGTGCGATGGCTCAACCCCTGCCCACACCGTCGACCACGTCACCCCGAACTGGCGGGCGATCGACGCCGGAGTGCCCTCGACCGCCTCGACCCGGTCGGTCGCCCCGCGCTGCGCAGCGTGTGACAGCGACTGGCGCGGGGCCACCAGTCGGCCTGCTCGGTCGAGGTCTTCACCGCGCACCCGGCCTCCGGGCACGCCCAGATCCGCTTGCGCCACCGGACCACCACCGCCAAGTTCCCTGCCGGCGCGTCGCGCACCGTGACCCACCGCCGATCCTTCGCCACCGCCCGGGTCCCGCACCCGCCACAGCCCACGACCGTCACCGTGGACTGCACCTCGATCTGCACCTCGAACTCGCCGTGCACCGACCCGATGACCTCGAAGCCGGACGCGCCGAACCACCACGCTGTACCTTTGCCCACCGGGGCCTCCTGTTGAATCTGTGACCGTCGAACAGTCACGAGATTCATGGAGGCCCCCACCTCAACCGGGAATGCTCACCACCCAGCCGCTCCCAGGTTCACCGCGTAGGGCCCCATAATTCGCCAAGTAGCGAATCCGCTGCGGAGGTCTACGAAATACGGCGCGCCTTGTAGCCCCCGAAGGTGCCGTCGACGTCTTGGCCATGCAATGCGATCAGACGGACATGTGGTAGGCAGCCAGCCGCCCGGGGGTCGGGTCCGGCTTTGAGCAGTAGCCATGGGCAGAAGTGACGATGGTCCGCGGGCTGGCGAGATCTCTCGCCGGCTGGAGGTCAGGTGGTCTGTGGCGAGACCTTGGGACGGGTGCTGCCAGCTGTGGCTCGCTGGCCGATCCGATCTGCGACGGCGCGGACGCTGGCGGGCAGGGCGTGGGCGTACACCCGCAACAACATCTCGGGGCTGTGGCCGAGGATGTCGGCGACGGCCCGGAGCTCGCCGAGATCGGCGGCGCTGCTCACCATGTGGGTGGCCGCGGTGTGGCGGAGTCCATGCGAGCTGAGACGGGGAACCCCGGCGCGCTTCACGAGGACGTCGAGGGTGCGGTCGAAGCTTCGCGGCATGACAACGTTGCCCGTCCGGGTCGTGAGGATGAGGTTCTGATCGACCCACTCGCTGCCGGCTAGCAACCGCTCCTCGGTCTGGTCTCGCTTCCGCCGACTGAGGGCCTTAACCGTCTCCTTGTCGAGTGGGATGACCCGGCGTGAGCGAGCGCTCTTGGCGTCCGTCCACGTGGCGCCGGTAGCAGTCGCCACGAGCCCCTCGTCGACGCGGAGGGTGCCGGCCTTCGCATCGAAGTCGTCCCAGCGAAGTGCGAGAAGCTCACTGCGGCGGAGGCCGTAGAGCACGGCCACCCGAAAGCCGGCCGCCCACGCGTGTTGGTCGGTGGTGGCGAGGAACCGGTCGATCTCCGCAGTGCTCCACGCATCAGCTGCTCGCTCCCGCTCAGGCTTCGTCACCTCGCGTGGCATCGCGACTCGTGCCGCGGGGCTACGGCGCAGCAGGCCCTCGTCGACGGCGTCGGCAAGTGCCGCTCGAAGCACGTTGCGACAGATCTGGATGCTGCGGCGCGACAGCTTGCCCGCTCGGGCGATCTCCTCGATCCAGCGAGCGATGTCCTCACGGTCGAGGCGATCGAGGGGGACGGCGCCGAGACCGGTGTCGATGTGCGACGTCGCCCACTCGTACTGCTCGCGCGCCTTCACCGAGATGTCCGTCCGAGAGGCGACGTACCGCTTGACGAGCCAGCCGACCGTTCCCTGGTCTGGCACGCGTCCATCCAGCAGCGTCGCTCGAGCGGCCGCGAGTGCTGCTCGTTGTGACTTGTACGTGCCGAGCTGTCGCGGCCTGTGACGTCCTGTCTCGGTGTCGATCCCGTCGACTCGCACGACCCACTTCTCGCGCTGTCGGCGGACGGTCGGGTCTCCGGTCGCCTTCCAGCTCATGGCTTCCTCCTCACCGGAGCCTGATACATCGCTGATACATACGATGATCATCCGATCTGAGGAACTAGCATAACCCCTGGTCACAGCGTCGGGGAGGGGGGATTTGAACCCCCGACCTCCTGCTCCCAAAGCAGGTGCGCTACCGCTGCGCCACTCCCCGTGACGGCGGCAGCGTAGCGGCGCGCCGAGCCCCGCCGGGACGGCGCTGCGAGCCACGCATGTCCGGGGGTCACACCCCCACCGATACACTCGCCCTCCGCATGAAGAGCACCGTCGAACCCCTCGAGGGGAACAAGGTCAAGCTGTCCGTCGAGGTTCCCTCTGACGAGTTCGACCAGGCCATCTCCGCCGCCTTCAAGAAGATCGCCAAGGAGGTCCGCCTGCCCGGCTTCCGGCCGGGCAAGGCGCCCCGCAAGATCCTCGAAGCGCGCCTCGGGCCCCTTGTGGGTCGCGAGCAGGCCTTCCAGGACGCCCTGCCCGAGTACTACTCCGCGGCGGTCATCGAGCACGACGTCGACGTCATCGCGCCCCCGGAGATCGACATCACGGGCGGCCAGGAAGACGGCGACATCGCCTTCGACGCCGTCGTCGAGGTCCGGCCCAGCATCGAGGTCCCCGGCTACGGCGGGATCACCGTCACCATCGACCGCCCGGTCGCCGGCGACGACGAGATCGACGCTCAGATCGACCGCATGCGAGAGCTCGACAGCTCCCTCGAGCCGGTCGAGCGCGACGTGCAGGAGGGCGACACGGTCACCATCGACGTGGCCGGCACCCTCGACGACGAGCCCCAGCCCGGCCTGACGGCCGACGACTACAGCTACACGGTCGGCTCCGGCGCGATCACCCCTGAGGTCGACGAGCACCTCGTCGGTTCCTCGCTCGGCGACGAGCTCGAGTTCGAGGCCACCCACCCCGATCCCGACGAGGAGCGCCAGCTCACGTTCAAGGTAGTGGTGAAGGAGGTGCAGGAGAAGGTCCTGCCCGAGATCACCGACGAGTGGGCCTCCACGGCGTCCGAGTTCGAGACGGTCGAGGAGCTGCGGGCGAGCCTCGCCGACCGCATGACCCGCGTCCGCAAGGCGCAGGCCCAGATGGCCCTGCGCGACCGTGTCGGCGAGCAGCTCGCCGAGCTGGTCACCGACGAGCTGCCCGAGCCGCTCATCTCCGCCGAGATGCAGGACCGCCTGCAGGATCTCGCCATGCGCCTCCAGGCCCAGGGCATGCAGCTCGAGCAGTACCTGCAGATGACGGGCAGCGATCCTGAGGCCTTCAGCCAGGAGCTGCGCGACACCGCGGTGCTCGCCGTCAAGATCGACCTGGCGCTGCGCGCCGTGGCCGAGGCCGAGGGCATCGACTGCAGCGACGACGATCTCGACGAGGAGATCGAGGGCGTGGCGGAGCGCGTCGGTCAGAGCGCCGACGAGGTCCGGGCCCGCTTCGAACGCGTCGGTCAGATCTCAGCGATACGCTCGGACATCAAGAAGCGAAAGGCGCTCGACTGGCTCTTGGAGCGTGTCGAGGTGGTCGACCCCGACGGGGCGTCCATCGAACGGAGCGAGCTCGAGCTCCCCGCTGAAGACGACGAGGACGTCGACGGCGCCGACGCCGGCGACGACACCGCGGCCACCGAGGTCGCCGAGGGAACGGACGAGGAATCGTGAGCTTCGATGTGATCGGCCAGCACGAGGACGTGGTGCGCAACTACCTCGTCCCGACGGTGGTGGAGTCCACCAACCGAGGCGAGCGGGCCTACGACCTGTACAGCCGGTTGCTCAAGGAGCACATCATCTTCCTGGGCACGCCGATCGACGACACGATCGCCAACCTGATCTGCGCGCAGCTCCTCCACCTCGAGTCGGAGAACGCCGACCGCGACATCAACATCTACATCAACAGCCCCGGCGGCGACATCACGGCGCTCTTCGCCATCTACGACACGATGAGCTTCGTGAAGCCCGACATCTCCACGATCTGCTTCGGTCAGGCGGCATCGGCCGCGGCCGTGCTGCTGGCGGCCGGCACGAAGGGCAAGCGCCTCGCCCTGCCGCACGCCCGGGTTCTGCTGCACCAGCCGTGGGGCCAGGCCGGCGGCCAGGCCACCGACGTCGAGCTCGCGGCCAGAGAGATCCTACGGATGCGGATCCAGCTCGACGAGCTGCTCGCCCACCACACGGGCCAGGAGTCCGAGAAGATCCACAAGGACACCGAGCGCGATTTCGTGATGTCCGCGGAAGAGGCGCGCGAGTACGGCATCATCGACGAGGTCATCACGGCCCGCTCGCTGGCCGACAACACCGGCGCGATCACTCGGGCCAGCTGAACCGAGACGGGGGAACGACGACGTGGCCAAGTTCGGAGACGGCGGAGAGCTGCTGAAGTGCTCCTTCTGCGGCAAGTCGCAGAAGCAGGTCAAGAAGCTCATCGCCGGGCCTGGGGTCTACATCTGCGACGAGTGCATCGATCTCTGCAACGAGATCATCGAGGAGGAGCTCTCAGAGACCTCCGAGCTGCGCTTCGACGAGCTGCCCAAGCCCCGTGAGATCTACGAGTTCCTGAACGACTACATCATCGGTCAGGAGCACGCGAAGAAGATCCTGTCGGTCGCGGTCTACAACCACTACAAGCGCGTGCAGTTCGGCGCCAACCACCACGACGACGTGGAGCTGGCGAAGTCGAACATCATGCTGCTGGGGCCCACCGGCTGCGGGAAGACCTTCCTCGCGCAGACGCTCGCCCGCATGCTCAACGTGCCGTTCGCGATCGCCGACGCCACCGCCCTCACCGAGGCCGGCTACGTCGGTGAGGATGTCGAGAACATCCTCCTCAAGCTGATCCAGGCCGCCGACTACGACGTCAAGAAGGCCGAGACCGGGATCATCTACATCGACGAGATCGACAAGATCGCCCGCAAGAGCGAGAACCCGTCGATCACCCGCGACGTCTCCGGTGAGGGTGTCCAGCAGGCCCTGCTCAAGATCCTCGAGGGCACCACCGCATCGGTCCCGCCCCAGGGGGGCCGCAAGCACCCCCACCAGGAGTTCATCCAGATCGACACCACGAACATCTTGTTCATCTGTGGTGGAGCCTTCGCCGGGATCGAGAAGATCATCGAGGGCCGGATGGGCGCCAACGGTGTCGGCTTCACGTCCGACATCCGCAAGTACGACGAGAAGGAGGAGGGCGAGCTCCTCACCAACGTGCTCCCCGAAGACCTCCTCAAGTTCGGCCTGATCCCCGAGTTCATCGGCCGCCTGCCCGTCATCGGCGCCGTGTCCCCGCTCGACCAGGAGGCGCTGATCCGCATCCTCGGCGAGCCCAAGAACGCGCTGGTGAAGCAGTACCAGAAGTTCTTCGAGCTGGAGGACGTCGAGCTGGAGTTCAGCGACGACGCTCTCGAGGCGGTTGCCGACCAGGCCCTGCTGCGAGGCACCGGGGCCCGTGGTCTGCGGGCCATCCTCGAGGAGGTGCTCCTCAACGTCATGTACGACCTGCCGTCGCGCACCGATGTCGAGAAGTGCGTGATCGATCGCAAGGTCGTGCTCGAGAAGGTCAACCCCACGCTCGTGCCCCGCAGCGAGGCTCCGCGCCAGCAGCGCCCGCGCCGCGCCGCCTCCTGAGCCAGGGCGCCGTCCTCTGGACCTTCCCGAGGCCCTGGCCTGGCTGGGCGAGCACATCAACCTCGAGGCCTCGCCAGCGGTAGCCGGCGCGGTCGAGGGGCTGAAGCTCGACAACATGCGCGAGCTGTGCGACGTGCTCGGCGACCCGCAGCACGATCAGCCCACCATCCACGTCACGGGCACGAACGGCAAGGGCTCCGTGGCCCGCATGGTCACCGCGCTCGTCACGGCCCACGACCTGCCGGTGGGCACCTACCTGAGCCCCCACCTCGAGCGGATCAACGAGCGGGTCTCCCGCAGCTTCGAACCGATCGGCGACGCCGCGCTGGCCGCCGTGCTCTCGGACATCGCGGGCGTGGAGCAGATGCTCGAGCACCGACCCTCGTACTTCGAGCTGCTCACAGCCGCGGCGTTCCGGTGGTTCTCCGACGAGGCGGTCGCCGCCGCGGTGGTGGAGGTCGGCCTGCTGGGGCGCTGGGACGCCACCAACGTGGTCGACGCCAGGGTGGCCGTGCTCACCAACGTCGGGCGCGACCACACAGATGGTGTGGGGGACTGGCGCCGCCGGGTGGCTGAGGAGAAGTCCGGCATCGTGAAGCCGGGCTCCACCTTCGTGCTGGGCGAGACCGATCCGGCGCTCGCCGACGTCTTCGCCGACACCCCTGCCGCCGAGACCTGGCGGCGAGACGTCGACTTCGGCTGCACGGCAAACCGGCTGGCGGTCGGCGGCCGTCTGCTCGACCTGCGCACCCCCGGGGCCTCCTACGACGACGTCTTCCTCGCCCTCCACGGCCCCCACCAGGGCGACAACGCCGCCGTCGCGCTGGCCGCGGTGGAGGCCTTCTTCGGGCGCCCCGTCGATCCGGAGCTGGTGCGCCAGGCCTTCGCCGCAGTGGAGAACCCCGGTCGCTTCGAGGTGGTGAGCCGCGATCCCCTCCTGATCCTCGACGGGGCCCACAACGGCGACGGGGCCCGAGCGGCCGCCGCAACGCTCGACGAGGGCTTCGCCGTCGAAGGCGCACGGATCCTCGTCGTGGGCATGCTCGCCGGGCGCGATCCCGTGGAGCTCCTCGACCACCTAGGTGCCACCGACGCCGCACTGGTCGTGTGCTGCACCCCCGACTCTCCGCGGGCCATGTCCGGTGCCGACCTCGCAGCGGTGGCCCGCGAGCACGGCGCGGCGACGCGGGTGGTGGACGACGTCGGCGACGCCGTGAGGGCCGGGCTCGATGCGGCCGACACGGAGGACGCGGTGCTCGTGACCGGTTCGCTCTACACCGTCGGCGCTGCCCGCGCCGCTTGCCGCCGGCTCGGCCTCCTGTCCCGCTGACACCAGCGCGTCGAATGGTGTCAGACACCATTCGACGCGGGTCACCCCGTCTTGGTGGCGGGGTAGCGCTCGAGGAAGCGCTTCTCGGACTCCTCGTCGGCGATGACGATCAGCTGACCGCCGGCGGGGAGCGGCCGGGTCGGATCGGGGTTGGTCTCGAGGTGGTCGCCCTCGACGATGGCCACGACGGTGGTGCCGGTCTTCTGGCGCAGCTGGGTGTCGATGAGCGATCGACCGGCGAGCTTCTCTGGCACCGGTAGGCGGAACACCACGAGCCCCTCGGCGAGCACGAGGATGTCGTTGGGGCCCAAGGCGTTCCAGATCGCGGATGCACCCAGCGACGCGTAGGAGAGGACGGCGTCGGCCCCGGCACGGTGCAGCGTGTCCACGTTGCGGTCGAGGTTGGCCCTGGCGATTATCTGGATGTCGGGCTCCAGCCGACGGCAGTAGATCGTCAGGTAGACGTTGACGTCGTCGTCGTGGGTCGTGACCAGGACAGCGGACGACTCCCGCAGCCCGGCTCGCTCGAGGACCTCCAGGTCAGCGGCGTCGCCGAGCACGTAGTGCAGGTCGCGGATGCGGTCGCTGCGCTGCTCGATGATCTTGTACGGGACCTCAGCCGCGGCGAGATCCTTGCCTGCGGCACGCCCGACCCGCCCCGCACCGATCACCACCACAGGGCTCTGGGTGGACGTCTCGCTCGCGTAGGCGTCGTCATAGGCGGCGAGCTGCTCCATGGAGCCGGCGAGGATGAGCACAGTGCCTGGGCGGATCAGGGTCTCGGGGCCCGCCGAGCGGTAGCTGCCCCGCTCCCACACGCCCACGACGTGCACGTTGCAGCGGGCGCGGACGTCGGCCTCGAGGAGGGTCTTGCCCACCAGGTCAGGGTGGAGCGCGCTGGCCTCGGCGATGTGGAGCTCGTCGAAGCGCCCGATCACCTCGCTGCGGCCGTCCCGACCGAGCACCCGGCGCGCCACCGCCTGCCCGAGGAGCTGGCCGAGCTGGAGCACGTGGTCGCAGCCGGCCAGCTCGAGCACGTCCACCGACGCGGCGGATGCGGCGGTGGCCACGATCGGCACGTGCTCGCTTATGCCGCGCACCGTGAACGCGATGTTCGTGTTCGTCATGTCGGTGCGCGTCGTCGCCACGAGCGCGGCCTTCTCGACCCGGGCCCTCCTGTACGCGTCGGGGCTGTCGAGGTCGCCGACCATCACGTGGTACCCGTCGTCGTGGAGGGTCAGCGCGGTGCTGCGGTCTGGTTCGAGGATCACGTAGGGGACGCCGGCGTCACGGGCTCGCCGGATCACCGCGTCGGCCACCGCCCCACGTCCGGTGAGGATGATGTGGCCGCTCGTGCCCTCGGGCAGCTCCGAGGGGGCTCGGTTGTACTCGCGCCACTGCATCCAAGGCATGAAGACGAACTGGATGAACGCGAACGGCAGGAGGACCAGGATGAACAGGGCCCCGCTGATCAGGACCACGACGGAGAAGACGCGTCCGGCGTCGCTGTTGAAGGTGATGTCGCCGAAGCCGAGCGTCGACATGGTGGTGAGGGTCCAGTAGACGCCGGTGGCGATGCTGTGCGAGCGGCCCTCGCGCTCCATGAGCACGTGGAACACGCCGCTGTAGATCGCCACGAGCAGCACGAGCGTCGCGACGAGCCACGCCACCACGCGCAGGTTCCGCCCTCGCAGCGAACCGGTGAGGTAGGCCAGGATGCCGCCGAGGGCCTTCATGCCCCTCTCACTAGCAGCCCAGGGCCGCGGGTGAGCGGACGGCGGCCGCATTTCCAGGGGCGGTCGGGCGCCACGTAGCGTGCCCGCCATGAACCAGACCTTCGTGATGTGCAAGCCCGACGCCGTGGAGCGGGGCCTGGTCGGCGAGATCGTCGCTCGCCTCGAGCGCAAGGGCCTCACCCTCGTCGCGGCAGAGCTCCGCACGGCCGACACTGCCCTCGCCGAGGAGCACTACGCCGAGCACTCCGACAAGCCCTTCTTCGGTGAGCTGGTCACCTTCCTCACCCGCTCGCCCGTGTTCGCGATGGTGGTCGAAGGTCCGGCCGACAACACGTTCTCGCTCGTGCGCAAGATGGTCGGCGCCACCAAGGTGGACGACGCCGAGCCGGGCACGATCCGGGGCGACTTCGCCACCATCACGACGGAGAACCTCGTCCACGCCTCCGACAGCCACGAGTCCGCAGCGCGAGAGATCGCGCTCTGGTTCCCGGCTCGCTGAGCTAGCGAGCGGGCCCTCGCTCCGCTCGATCGACCATGGACGACAATGGCCGCATGGATGCGGCCCGAAGCAGCGCCGGGCCGGTGCCGCTGCCCGGCCGGGACCGGCACCTGGCGATCCTCGCCGCCGCCCTCGCCGACGTGCGCGGCGGTCAGCGCTCCGTGGTCGTGGTCGACGGTGACGCCGGCATCGGCAAGACGTCGCTGGTACGAGGAGCCCTGGCGGGCGAGCCGTCCGTGCTGGTGTGGGCCAGCGCAGACGAGTCGGAGGCGGAGCTCGACTTCGCGATCGTGGACCAGCTGGCACGGGCCGCACCGCTGGCGGCTGCGGACCGCGACGCGCTCCTGGGGGAGATCGGGGGCGAGCCCCTTCGGATCGGCGCGGCCCTGGTAGCCCTCGTGGACGGTCTCGACCTGGACCCAGCCCGCCCGTTGGTGGTGGTCGTCGACGATGCCCAGTGGGCGGACGCCGCCTCCCTGCAGGCCATCGCGTTCGCGGCCCGCCGGCTGCAGCGCGACCCGGTGCTGCTCTGCGTCATCGCCCGGACCGATGGACTGGACCGGTTGCCCGACGGCTTGGTGAGGCTCGCCGATGGCGCCGGCGTGCGCCTCCACGTCGATGCCCTCGATACGGGCGCCGTGAGGGAGCTGGCCGAGCAGGTGAGCGGCCACCCGGTCAGCACGTCGGCTGCGAAGAGGCTGGCGGACCACACGTTGGGCAACCCGTTGCACCTTCGCACCCTTCTCACCGAGCTCCCGTCGGCGGTCCTGGCCGACGAGGACCTGCCCGCACCCCGCTCGTTCGCGACGCTCGTGCTGGCCCGGCTGGCCGCCACCTCCAAGCCGACCGAGCGCCTCGTCAGCGCCGTCGCGGTGCTGGGCGACCCGGCGCCGCTCGCTGTTGCGGGGGAGATGGCGAACCTCGCCGATCCGCTGGCGGCGCTCGATGAGGCGGTGGAGGCGGGTCTCCTCGAGCCCGGGCGGATGCACGACGGCACTGGTATCTCGGTCACCTTCTCCCACCCGCTGGTGCGAGCTGCGGTGCTCGGCGACCTGCCGCCGGGCCGGCGCATGGAGCTGCACCTACCGCGCGGGGCCGGTTCGAGGCTCTCGGAGCCGCTCCGTGGCTCGAGCAGGCCGACCGAGAGGTGGCCGCGGGTGGACTGCGCCCGGCCCGTCGCCGTCCAGGTGCCGGCACTGCCCTGACCCCCCAGGAGCAGGCAGTCGCTCACCTGGTGGCCAGGGGCCTCACCAACCGGGAGGCCGCCACCGAGCTCATCATCAGCGCCAAGACCGTTGAGCACCACCTGAGCCGCATCTACGCAAAGCTCGGCGTCCGCTCCCGCACGGAGCTGGCCCGGGTGCTCGGCCCCCGACCCTGACGCCAGGTCCGTGTTCGGGGGTTCCCCCGATGCGAACGATGGGCCCGTCCGTGCATCGTTCGGAGCTGTGCGGTTCACGATCGACCTCGACAGCGACGCGGACAGTCGGGTCTCGGGGCTGGTGGCCACGGCGGACGGGTCACCAGTCCCGTTCTCCGGCTGGTTGCAGCTCCTGAGGGTGCTCGAGGACGGCACGCAGGACAACGAGCGAGCGCAGGCCCCCGCCTCTGAGGGTCTGGACGGACAGGAGACGCAATGGGACGGATGACGAAGCTCACAGCAACCACGACCGCGGTCGTGCTGGTGGTGGGCATGGCGGCGTGTGGTGACGACGACAGCTCCGACGACGCGGCCGACGACACCCCGCAGACGACGGTGGCGGGCACCGAGACCGACACCGGCACCGGTGGCGAGACCGACGACGCGGCTGAGGGCGATGCCGCCGCGTTCTGCGACGCGCTGATCGAGTTCAACGGCGCGGTGTTCTCGATCGAGCTCGATGACTCGAGCACCCCCGAGCAGGTCGAGGAGGTGGGCGCCGAGCTCGCACCGCTGTTCGCCACCATCGTCGAGAACGCTCCCTCAGACGTCGCCGACCAGGCCGCCGAGCTCGACAGCGCGGTCAGCGCCCTCGCCGAGGGAGATGCATCGGCGTTCAACTCGGATGCCACCTTCGAGGCCTACGGCGCGTTCGTCGAGGACTCCGTCGGCGCCTGCGACCTCACCGAGGTCGAGGTCACCGGCATCGACTACGGCTTCGAGGCCCCGGCCTCGATCCCCGCCGGCAACGTCTCGTTCGCCTTCACGAACGCCAGCGACGTGGAGGAGCACGAGATGGTGCTCATGCGCAAGGCGGACGGCGTCGAGGCGAGCTGGGATGAGCTGCTCCAGCTCCCCGAGGAGGAGGCCATGAGCCAGACGCAGTTCGTCGGCGCCGCCTTCGCCCCGCCCAGCGGCGCGATGACCACGATGGCGAGCCTCGAGACCGGTGACTACGCCATGCTCTGCTTCATCCCGATCGGCGGTGCCGAGGACGGTGCCCCGCACTTCACCGCCGGGATGGTCCACGAGTTCACCGTCGAGTAGCCCGACAGATCCCAGGTCGAAGGCCGGCCCCCTCGGGGGTCGGCCCTTGCCGCGCCCTAGGGCCGTCGGCACATAGCACATGGGCTCTCGCGATTGTTGCATTCCCATGACAGGACGTAGGCTGAGCGGCACCAGGCCTGCAGGTCCGCCCTGCGCGCCCCGAGATCTCACGACTACGCTGCTCGCCGTCCGGCGCCGGCACTTGCGGAGGCTTTGCCCTCGATGTCCGAGAACGTCCTCTCATCGATCATGGGCCGCGACATGGCGGTCGACCTGGGCACGGCCAACACCGTGGTGTACGTGCGCGGGCGGGGGATCGTCCTCAACGAGCCCTCGGTGGTCGCCGTCAACGTCCGCGACGGTCGGCCGCTCGCCGTCGGCGCCGAGGCCAAGCGGATGATCGGGCGCACCCCGGCCCACATCCAGGCCATCCGGCCCTTGAAGGACGGCGTCATCGCCGACTTCGAGATCTGCGAGAAGATGCTGCGGTACTTCATCCAGAAGGTGAACCACAGCCGCTGGTCCAAGCCCCGCATGGTCATCTGCGTGCCCTCGGGCATCACCGGTGTCGAGCAGCGGGCCGTGCAGGAGGCTGCCGAGTACGCCGGCGCCCGCAAGCCCGCCTACATCATCGAGGAGCCGATGGCCGCCGCCATCGGCGCCGGCCTTCCCGTCCAGGAGCCCACCGGCAACATGATCGTCGACATCGGCGGTGGCACCACCGAGGTGGCGGTCATCTCCCTCGGGGGCATCGTGGCCAGCCAGTCGGTTCGGGTCGGCGGCGACGAGCTCGACGACTCGATCGTCCAGTTCATCAAGAAGGAGTACAGCCTCGCGGTCGGCGACCGGACCGCCGAGGAGGTCAAGATCGCGCTGGGGTCGGCCTGGCCGCTGGAGGAAGAGCTGCACGCGGAGATCCGTGGCCGCGACCTCGTCACGGGCCTGCCCAAGACGATCGTCACCACCACCGAGGAGATCCGTGAGGCGATGGAGGAGCCTGTGGCCGCCATCACCGATGCGGTGAAGGTCACCCTCGACAAGACGCCGCCCGAGCTGGCCGCCGACATCATGGAGAAGGGCATCACCCTCGCCGGCGGCGGTGCGCTGCTGCACGGCCTCCAGGCCCGCCTCCACCACGAGACCGGCATGCCCATCGTCATCGCCCCCGATCCGCTGCACGCTGTGGCCATCGGCTCCGGCCAGTCGCTGGAGGAGTTCGAGGCGCTCAAGGGCGTGCTCTTCTCCTCCACCAACCACTGACCTAGCCCCCATACGTGGCTCTCTCGCGCCGTACAGGCCGCTCCCGTCTCACCCTCGCGCTCCTGATCCTCACGTCGATAGCGGTGCTCACGCTCGACTTCCGTGATGCCGGGCCCGTCGAGTCCGCCCGGCGGATGGCCAGCTCGGTCTTCTCGCCGCTGCGGGGCGCTGCCGAGACGGTGACCGCCCCGGTCACCGACGCCTGGAACGGCGTCACCAGCTACGGCGACCTCGAAGCTGAGAACGAGCGCCTCCGAGCGGAGCTGGAGGAGCTGCAGGGTCGGGAGATCCTCGAGGAGGACGCCGCCGACCAGCTCGCGGCGCTGCTGCGCATGCAGGACATCGACTGGGTGGGCGACGTCCCGACCACCGCAGCCCGCGTGGTGGCGGGCGCTCCGTCGAACTTCTCGCACACGGTGGAGATCGACAAGGGCACCGACGACGGCGTCCGTGAGGGCATGCCCGTGATCACCGGCGCAGGCCTTGCCGGCAAGGTCGTGCAAGCCACGGGCGGGCGCTCCACGGTGCAGCTCATCACCGATCCTGAGTTCAAGGTCGGCATCCGGATCCTGTCCAACAACCGCACCGGTACCGCCACCGGCCGCGGCCCGGGCGAGCAGCTGATCGTCGACACCAGCCTCACGCCCGAGGACGCCGAGGTGCGCCGGGGCACGGCCTTGACCACGAGCGGCACCGACAACAGCGCCTTCCCCGCGTCGATCCCCATCGGTCGGGTGCGATCGACCAAGGAGTCGACCTCGGGCCTCACGGTCGACCTCATGGTCGAGCCGGCGGCCGACACGGAGCGTCTGGCCTTCGTCACCGTGATGCTCTGGGAGCCGCCGTCGTGACGGAGGTCGGTCCCGTGATCAGGGCCGTGCGCGTGTCGTTCCTCCTGGTCCTCGCCCTCACCCTCCAGCTCGGCGTGGCCAGCCAGCTCCAGGTCTTCGGGGTCCAAGGCGACCTGATGCTGCTCGTGGCCATCGCCGCGGGGATGGCCGCAGGAGCGGAGAGCGGCGCCCGCATCGGGTTCGTCACCGGGATCACCTACGACCTCATGCTGCAGACACCGTTCGGCCTGTCGGCGCTCACCTACGGGATGGTCGCCTTCCTCGCCGGCTCGCTGCAGGACTCGGCCCTGCGCGCCGCGTGGTGGATCCCGGTCACGACCGCGGCCGCGGCGAGCGCGATCGGTGTCATCCTGTACGGCGTGTTCGGCTCGGTGGTGGGGGAGGACCTCGTCGGAACCTCGCTCCTCCAGGTCGCGGGGGTGGTGGCGGTGCTCAACGCCGTGCTCGCCGCGCCGGTGCTGAAGGTCGTGCGCTGGGCCACGGGCGCCTCCGACAGCTCGCGCGTGCGCGCCGTGTACCGGTGAGGCGCCCGTGAACCAGGATTCGCCCCGCCTGCGCCTGTCGATCTTCGGGATCGTCGTGTTCTCGCTCTTCGCCGCGCTCTTCTCGCGCCTCTGGTACCTCCAGGTGATGACCAACGACGACTTCGAGGTCGTCGCCGAGGCCAACCGCATCCGCGAGGTCGCCGTCGAGGCGCCGCGGGGACGGATCCTCGACCGCAACGGCACCGTCATCGTCGGCAACCGGATCTCGATCCAGGTCTCCGTCGACCGTTCGGTCCTGCGCGACCTCGAGGAGGCCGAGCGCACCGAGGTGCTCACGCAGCTGGCCGGTGCCCTCTCGCGGCACAGCATCAACACCACCGTCGAAGACCTCGAGGCGCGCATCGCCGACCAGCGCTTCAGCCCCTACGTCCCTGTGCCGGTGGCCGGGCGCGTACCCGAAGAGCTCAAGATCTGGATCGATGAGCACGCCGAAGCGCTCCCGTCGGTCTCCGCCGAGCGGGTCGCGGTGCGTGAGTACCCCTATGGCCGCCTGGCCGCCCACGTGATCGGCTACACGGGCAAGATCACCAAGGAGGAGCACGACGCCAAAGGCGACGCGGAGAAGCCGTACACCCTGAACGACGAGATCGGGAAGACCGGCATCGAGCGCATCTACGAGGACGACCTGCGCGGTCATCCCGGCACCCGCCAGATCGAGGTGGACGCCGACGGCGACCCGGTGCGCGTCGTCGCTGAGAACGCTCCCGTACCCGGCAACGACGTCGTCCTCAACCTCGACGTGAACGTCCAGGCCGTCGCCGAGCAGGCCCTTCAAGAGGCATTGAGCCGGGCGGCGGAGCGCCCGCCGTCGCGCGCCGACCTGCCGAACGTGGCCAAGGTCGGTTCGACGGTGGTGCTCGACCCGAACACCGGCGCCGTGCTGGCCATGGCCTCTGCTCCCAGCTTTGCCCCGTCGGAGTTCGTGGACGGCATCAGCACGAGCGAGTGGGACTACCTGAACGACAAGGCCAACTTCCACCCGCTGAACAACTGGGCGATCCAGGGCCAGTATCCGCCGGGCTCGACCTTCAAGCCGTTCACGGCTGTGGCCGCCCTTCAATCAGGCTTGATCTCCCCGGCGACGACGGTCAACGACACAGGCGTCTACGAGGTGCCGAGCTGCACGGGCGGCACCTGCACGTTCCGCAACGACGGCAGCCGGGCCTACGGGCCGGTCGACCTGCGCCGCTCCCTCACGGTGTCGTCGGACTACTACTACTACGACCTCGGCGCCCGGTTCTGGATCGAGCAGGAATCGTTCGGCGGGCCCGAGGTGTTCGCCGACCGCCTGAAGCAGTGGGGCTTCCACAACGACACGGGCATCGACCTCTCCAGCGAGCAGGACGGCCGGATCCCGTCACCCGCTTGGCTGGCCTCGTACTGCGAGTCCGTCGAGTGCAACGAGGACTCCGCCACCTGGCGCACCGGCAACAACGTCAACATGGCGATCGGGCAGGGCGACGTGCTGGTCACGCCGCTGCAGCTCGCGGTGGGCTACGCGGCGATCGGAAACGGCGGCACCCGCTACGTGCCCCACGTCGTCAAGGAGGTCCGCGACGGTGTGAGCGGTGAGGTCGTGAGCGCCATCGAGCCGCAGGCCAGCGGCACCGTGGAGATGGACCCGGCGTGGCGGCAAGCGATCATCGAGGGCCTCATCGGCGTCACCACCCGGGAGGGCGGCACCGCCCGCAGCGCCTTCGCCGGCTTCCCCCACGAGACGTACCCGGTGGCCGCCAAGACCGGCACCGCCCAGGCCAAGGACGAGGCGCCCACAGCAGTGTTCGGAGCGTTCGCGCCTGCCCACGCGCCGCAGTTCGCCATCTCCGTGCTGCTCGAGGAGTCCGGCTACGGCGGTTCGGTGGCTGCGCCCGTGGCCCGGCGCCTGCTCGACGTCCTGTCCGGCACAGTGCCGATGCCGACCTTCAACGAGGAGGGCGTCCTCACCGAGGCTCCGGTCCTGGTCGACGGTGGCGAGGCGATCGACTGATGGCCACCACTCAGTCGCCCCCGGCCTACTCCACCCGCACCCGGGTCGCCCCCGGTGCGCTCGGCCGCATGTCGCGCAACCCCGCCTCGGCGTGGCGTCACATCGACATGGTCCTCGTCGGGTCGATCCTCTCGGTGTCTGCGCTCGGCTGCCTGATGATCTTCAGCGCCACTCGAGGGCGCGACCCGTCCGACTTCGACACCAGCTTCCTCCTCAAGCAGGGCCTCTTCGTGGCAGGCGGGGTGGTGGCCATGCTGGTCACGACGCTCGTCGACTACCGCCGGTACCGCGACCTCGTGCCGGTGGCGTACCTCGGTGTGCTGTCGCTGCTGCTGCTGGTGGTGTCGGGCCTCGGCAGCGAGCGCAAGGGCTCCCAGGCGTGGTTCGCTCTGGGACCGTTCCAGCTGCAGCCCTCGGAGCTGGCCAAGGTCGTCGTGATCGTGGCCCTGGCGTCGCTGATCGCCCACTTCAACAGCGAGCTCGACGCGGCCCGCCTCGCCGGTGCGCTGGCGCTGGTCGGGGTGCCGATGGCGCTGATCATGCTCCAGCCCGACCTCGGCACCACGCTCGTGTTCGTCGCGGTCAGCATGGGGATGCTGCTCATCGGCGGCGCCCAGATCCGCCACATCGTGGCGCTCACGCTGGTGGGCGTGGTGGGCGTCGGCTTGGTCCTCAACTCGGGGATGCTCGAGACGTACCAGCAGTGCCGCCTCACGTCGTTCCTGGAGCAGCACAACCAGGACTGCGAGGAGCGCGACGCCGCCTACAACCTCGACCAGGCCAAGGTGGCGATCGGCTCCGGTGGCGTGACCGGCGCAGGGCTGTTCGAGGGCACCCAGACCCGGCTCGACATCGTCCCCGAGCAGCACACCGACTTCATCTTCACGGCGGTGGGGGAGGAGCTGGGCTTCGTCGGGGCCGGGACCCTGCTGGCGCTGCTGTCGATCATCGCCTGGCGGATCTGGCGCACCGCCCAGCTGGCCCGCGACCCGCTCGGCACCCTCATCTGCATCGGCGTGCTGTCGATGTTCGTCTTCCAGGTGTTCGAGAACATCGGGATGACGATGGGCATCATGCCGATCACCGGCATCCCCCTCCCGTTCATGAGCTACGGCGGCTCCAGCACCCTGACCGCGTTCATCTGCATGGGCCTGGTCCTCAACGTCCACATGCGCCGCTTCACCTAGCCACGTTGGCAGTTGGGGGCGTAGGTGCACGTCTGCCGTGCACTGGTGCCCCCAACGTCGGTGTCGCCGGAGGTTGGGGGGCATGGGTGCACGTCTGCCGTGCACTGGTGCCCCCAACGTCGGTGTCGCCGGAGGTTGGGGGCATGGGTGCACGTCTGCCGTGCACTGGTGCCCCCAACGTCGGTGTCGCCGGAGGTTGGGGGCATGGGTGCCCGTGTGGGGTGCACTGGTGCCCCCAACGTGGGCGGATGGGGACAGCGTCAGGCCGCGCTGCGGTGGGACCCGACGTCCAGCACGACGCCCACCAACCACGTCGGCTCGGCGGTGATCTGGTGCCATGTGAAGCGCAAGGTCTGCAGGCCGGCGGCAGCCACCTCCGCATCTCGTCGGCGGTCGCGCTCGAAGTCGCGCACGCGCTCGTGCCAGGCCCGGCCGTCGGCCTCGACGACGAGCCTCCACGACTCGACCAGCCCATCCACCCGCCGGGCCCCCGGCTGCCGGCCTGGAAACGGTGCTTGCCAGGCGATCGGCGGGATGTCAGCTCTCGTGAGCAGCAGTCGCATCCGTCGTTCCAGCTCTGACTCGGTGGGCAGCTCGCCCGAGCCGAAGGTCTCGAGCGCGGCTCGCAGCGACCGCAGGTTGCGGCCGCCCCGAGGGGCCAGCAAGCAGTAGCGATCGCGAACGCTGTCGAGCACCGTCGGCGTGACATCGGCACGGGCGCCGAGCGCAGCGGTGAGGCGAGCGGGGCTGACCACCTGGGCCAGGTCGATGAACGTCTGAGCGAGCGTGACCACCGGGATGCGGTCGACGGTCGTCGATGCTGCGTCCACGCCCCGGTGAGCTATCGAGAGGCGACCTCGCACATGGGCACCCGGAGGAACCGTGATCTCTGGGCGCCCCCGCCGGAAGCCCTCGAGGCCGTGCAGCACCGCCGCCGTGCGGTGAGATGCGACCGCCACCCGCTCGGCCAGAACGGCCGCCATCACGGATCGCTCCCACGTCGGCGGTGCGGCTATGTGGCCGAACACGGCCGTGTCGATGCGGACCCAATCGCCAGCTCGGACCCGCGTCGCGATCATCGAGCGCGTCATTCCCGCCTTGGTGGCCTGTCCCCGACTCCACACGCCGTGCTGCTTGCGAGCGAGAGCGGCTACGGCGTCGTCGGGTCGCATGCATTGAGATTGCACGAAACAACTGGATAGACACAACGGTCAATGTGATGCACGTCTCGCCCAAGGGTCGGGTGCCGTCGGAAGTTCGGGGCGTAGGTGCACGTCTGCTGTGCACTGGTGCCCCCAACGTGGGCGGTGCCGGAGGTTGGGGGTGTGGGTGCCCGCGTGGGGTGCATTGGTGCCCCCAACCTGGCGGGGTCGGAGGTTGGGGGCGTGGGTGCACGTCTGCGGTGCACTGGTGCCCCCAACGTGCGCAGAGGTGGAGGTGGGGGAGATGGGTGCCCGCGTGGGGTGCATTGGTGCCCCCAACGTCGGTGTCGCCGAACGGCGGGGGCGGCGGGCGGTGGGTGCTGGCAGGATGCTGGATGTGGGCGAGTCGCCGGCGGCGGAGATCGACATCACCGAGGAGCTCGTGCGGGGGTTGCTGGCCGAGCAGCACCCGGACCTGGCGCACCTGCCGCTGAGGCGCGCGGGGGAGGGCTGGGACAACGCGATCTTTCGCGTGGGCGACGAGCTGTGCATGCGGCTGCCGCGGCGGGCGCTGAGCGCCCCGCTGGTGCTGCTCGAGCAGCGCTGGCTGCCCGTGCTCGCCCCGCACCTGCCGCTGCCCGTCCCCGTGCCGGTTCGGGCCGGCCAGCCCAGCGCGGCGCTCGACTACCCCTGGCACTGGTCCGTCTGCCCCTGGCTCCCTGGCTCACCCGCCGAAAGCACCCCGTTCGCCGATCCGCTCGACGCGGCCCGCCAGCTCGGCGAGCTCCAGGCAGCCCTGCACCGGCCGGCTCCCGCGGATGCTCCCTTCAACCCTTACCGCGGCGTGCCCCTCGCCGAGCGTGACGAACGGTTCCGGCAGGGCCTCGAAGCGCTCGGCGACAGCATCGACGCACGTGCCGCACTCGGCCGCTGGGACGATCTCGTGCAGACGCCACCGTGGGCGGGCCCACCGCTTTGGCTCCACGGCGACGTCCACCCGCTGAACGTCCTCGTGGAGGACGGCCGCATATCGGCGGTGGTGGACTTCGGTGACATCACGGCCGGTGATCCGGCGTCTGACCTGGCCGGCGCCTGGACGATGTTCGAGCCCGACGCCAGGGACGCCTTTCGCGTCGCGGCGGGCGCTGCGATCCCGGTGGACGACGACACCTGGCGACGCGCCGAGGCTTGGGCCCTCGCCCTCGGCGTGGCCATGGCGAACGGCGACGAGCGGGTGGCCGCCTTCGGCC
>DATCYI010000602.1:0-5337 GCA_036570385.1 Acidimicrobiales bacterium
CCGGCGGCGGGCCGCCTCCGGGGCGAGCAGCGCCGCCCCGAGGCTCGGGTGCACGTACTCTCCACCGGCGGCGACGGTACGGACCGCCTGCACCAGCTCGACGTCGGCCGCTTCCTTGACGAGGTACCCGGACGCACCTGCATCGAACGCCTTGCGCAGGTAGCCGACGTCGTCGTGCACCGTGAGGATCAGGACGGCCGTCGACGGGCTGGCCTCACGGACCTGCCGTGTTGCAGTGATGCCACCGGTACCAGGGAGTCCTAGGTCCATCACGAACACGTCCGGATGCTCGGAGCGTGCGATGGCCACTGCATCCTCGGCATTGGCCGCTTCACCGACGACGACGATGTCGGCCTCTTCGTCGAGGATGTGGCGCAGCCCGCTGCGCACGACGCCGTGGTCGTCGCACAAGGCGACTCGGATCGCGTCAGCCAACGGGCACCTCCAGCCGTACCGTCGTGCCTCGTCCCGCGCCGGCGTCGATGGTCAGGGTGCCACCGACCAGCGCGGCGCGCTCGCGCATCCCCGCCAGCCCGAGCGAGCCTCCGAGGGCCACGTCGGGGTCGAAGCCTTGGCCGTCGTCTTCGACCACGGCCCGAAGCCAGCCGGTGTCGCAGGCGATCACCACGCTCGCCGATGACGCCGCGGCGTGGCGTATGACGTTGGTGAGCGCCTCTTGCACGACGCGGTACACGACCGTCTCGAGCTCCGGAGCGAGACGGGCGTCTTCGTCCAGTCCGTTCAGGGCCAGGTCGACCGTCAGAGCGTTGCGCGTCGCGACCTCGTTGGTCAGGCGCCGCAGCGCGGCAACGAGCCCGAGGTCGTCCAGGACGGTGGGCCGCAGGTCGAAGGCCAGGGTGCGCACCTGGCGTAGGGCGGCGGCGACGAGATCGCGCACCTCGGCCGTGCGCTGTCGGCAGTCCTCGAGGTCCAGATCCGGCCGCGCGAGCGAGTCCTCCACCAACCGCAGGCCCAGCAGCACGGACGTGAGGGACTGGCCGATCTCGTCGTGCAGATCGCGGGCGACCCGTGCTCGCTCTGCCTCCTGCGCCTCGATGACCTGGCCGAGCATCTCGGCGCGGCCACGTTCTCGCTCTCGAGCTGCCGCGAGGTCACGCTCGGCGTCGAGCAGGTGCACGTTCTCGATCGCGGCCGCCGCGAAGGCGGCCAGGGTGGCGAGCAGGCGCTCGTCCTCCTCGTCGAACGGTTGGCCACCGTCTTTGTCGCCGAGATAGAGGTTGCCGTAGGCGCGGCGGCTGCTGGCGACCGGCACGCCGAGGAACGTCCGCATCTCCGGGTGGTGCGCCGGGAAGCCGCCGAAGCGCCGGTCGGCCCGGATGTCGTCGAGCCGGATCGGGCCACCCGCCGTGATCAGCTCGCCCAACAAGCCATGACCGCTGGGTGGTGCTCCGAGCTGGCTCTCGGTTTCCTCGTCCACGCCTTGGTGCAGGAAGGCTTCGATCTGACCGCGCTCGTCGTACACCGCGAGCGCTGCGTAGCTGGCACGCGCGAGGGCTCGGGCGCTGGTGAGGATCAGGGAGAGGATCTCGCCGAGGGTGCGGTGCTCGCTCAGGGCCAGCGCGGCGCGCAAGAGGGCTGACGAGCGGTCCTCGGACTGCGGAGCCGGTCCTGTCACGTCACCCGGGGTGTACGACACGATGTCGTTGACGGTAGCCGACGACCCTTCCGACCCGGCCTCATCGAGCGCTCCGTTCAAGAGTCCCGGAAGTCGCCGGTGACGTCGAGCGTCAGGACCTCTTGGCCGTCGGTGCCGTCGTCGACGGGGACGTGGAGGCCGAGGTCGTGGGGGCCGTCCATCCCCGGGTGCATCGACAGCTCGAAGGTCAGCGTCGTCGCATCGCCTGGGGCGAGGGTGCGGGTGCCGAGCGTGGCGGGTCCTGGGCAACACCCCTCACGCACCTCGGGGTGCGGCTCGCCGAGGGTCACGGGCCGGTCGCCGGTGTTGCGCAGCGTCCATGTGGGACGCACCGCGACGTTCAGGGGCACCTGACCGAGCTGCCATCTGGCGTCCTCGACGACGACGCCGGCAGCTTCCGCCGTGCCGGCCCCGCTGCCTGGCGTCTCGACCACCGGCATGCCCATGGCGTTGAGCTCGCCCGTGCGACCGAGACCGCCACCGCCCTCATTCGACCCGGCGTCGGCGAGCGCGGCAGCGCCGATTCCAGCCGCGAGAGCGAGACCTACCGCGCTAGCGATGAGGGCTGGTCGACGCTTCGTCGCGGTTGTCGGCTGGGTGAAGGGCTTGGCCTTGCGGGGGGTGAAGTGCGACATGACGGCCTCGGGGTTCAGGGTCGGGGGATGGTCTGGTCGGGCGAGGTGATCGGCGTGGTGCCGAACTGCTCGACGATCCGGTCTGCTACGTCGGTGGCAGGGGTGCCGGCGTCGAGGAGCTGCGACGCGACCACGGCTTCGCCGATGCACACGCCACAGCCGGCGGCGTGGCTGTCGAAGCCGGCGCCGTCGGTGCGGATGAAGCAGTCGTAGAGGTTCTCGTGGCTGAGGAACTCCTCGCACCCGCAGAAGCACGGGATCGCGGCGAAGTCGGTCTGGTGGCGTTCTGCGTAGCGGTAGTGGCCGGCGATGTCGTCGGTCACCGACGCCAGCTCGAGCGGCGGTGCCGACCCCATGGCGTGCGCATCGCTGGCGTCGCCGTCGCCGCCTGAGGCGATCAGCGCGGCGGCGCCTCCCGCCACCAGCAGGAGGGCGAGAAGCGGTCCGACAAGTAGCCACCACCAGCGGACCGCCGGCGCCCCGTTGGCAGGGGCGTCGGACGGTCCGGGGGCGATGGGCTCGCTCATCGAGGGGCCGACGTCGGGGCGTCGAGGGCCTGGGCGTCGGTGGTCGCGCCGTGGGAGTGCGTCGTTCCGGCGTTGCGTTGCGATCCCATGAGGAACCACATGACAGCGCCCATCGTGATGGGGCAGATGAGGACGGCGAGCAGGAGTCCGAGCCCGCCGATGGACCCGCCGGTGGTGGCGAAGAGGACGAGTGCGAGGCCGATGGCGATCACGCAACCGGTCATGTGTCCCTTGTGCATGTCAGCTCCTTGGATCGCCGGTCAGGAACCGGTCGGGTGGTGAGAGGCATGGTCGACGCCGTCGGCGCCGGTCATGGCGGGGAACATCTGGTCGTGCATGGCTTCGGCATCGGCGCGGAGCTCGGGCGGGAGCTGCTCGACCACCTCGTCGTGCATCTGCTGCATGACGGCTGGGTCGATGGCCTCGTGCATCGCCTGCATGGACTCCCACGAGTCGCCGGACATCATCCCGGCGCCCATGTCGCCGCCCATCTGGGCGTGCATCTCGTTGCGGGCCTGGCGGGTGTCTCCGTCGTCAGCGCCAGCACCGGCTGCGAACGCCCCGAGGGCGAGCGTTCCGGCAGCCACGGTGGTGAGGATCTTGGTCTTGGTGCGCATCTCTGATCTCCAATCGATCTGTCTGAGGTCACTGTCGGCCTTCGCTGTGCAGACGGTGTGCAGATCCCGTGGCGGTGGCATGGAACGTGGTCCCGGTCCCTTGCCCACGGGGTGGGCACCATGGATGGTGAACAGCGACCACGCCGGCGCCCGCCGGCCGGAGCCTGGATGTGCGATGGCCCACACGATCCTGATCGTCGAGGACGAGCTGAAGATCCGCGAGCTGCTGCGCGGCTATTTCGAGCGCGAGGGCTTCGCGGTGGTCACGACCGGCAGCGGGGCCGAAGCGATCACCCTCGCCGGATCAGCTCAGCCGGATCTGATCGTGCTCGACCTGGGGCTCCCCGACGTCAGCGGCGAGGCCGTAGCGGCGGAGGTGCGTCGAGAGGCTCGCACACCGATCCTGATGCTCACCGCCAAGTCGGGCGAGGAGCACCGCATCCACGGGCTCGAGCTCGGCGCCGACGACTACGTCACGAAGCCGTTCTCGCCACGTGAGGTCGTGCTGCGGGCCCAGGCCATCCTCCGTCGCTCGGGCGTGGAGGATGCCAGCGGGCCCGTGTCGTTCGGCGACGGTCGCCTCACGATCGACGAGGCCCGCCACGAGGTGGCCGTCGACGGCACCCCGATCGAGCTGACCGCGACGGAGTTCGGGCTCCTAACTGCGCTGGCAGCAGCGCCCGGGCGCGTGTACTCGCGGGCCGAGCTCCTCAACCGGGTGCGTGGCTACGAGATCGCGTCCGAGCGGACCGTGGACAGCCACATCCGCAACCTGCGCCGCAAGGTCGAGCCCGACTCGGCCCATCCGACGGTCGTCGAGACGGTCCTCGGCGTGGGCTACCGGCTCGGGATCCACCGTGACCACTGATCCGTCTCCCCGCCGACGCCTCCTGTCCCCGCTGGGAGTCCGCCTCGCCGCCGCCTTCATCACCGTCGCCGTGGCAGCAGTGGCCGTCCTCGGGATCCTCAGCATCGTCGCCGCCCGAGACGAGGTGTCCGACCTCGTCACCGATGTCCACGACGACGACGCACGCTCCGCCGCAGCTGCCGCAGCAGCCGCATACCAAGACGCCGGCGGCTGGAACGGCGCCGATCTCTCCCCCGCCGTGGCCGTGGCCGCTCGAGGCCAGGCCACCCTCGCGCTGGCCGACATCGACGGCAGCCTCATCGCCGCACCCGCCGACGAAGCCGCCGAGATGATGGCGAGCATGCACGGCATCGAGATCGTCGACGTTCCCCGCGGCGACCCGATCACCGAGCAAGTCGTGGTGGACGGCCAGCACGTCGGAACCGTCGCCCTGCGCTTCCCCTCCAGCCACCTCCCCACCCCCGAGCGCGAAGCCCGGGATGCGCTCGCCCGGACGATCCTCGCCGGCGGCGCCCTGGCCATCGTCGTCGCCATCATCGTCGCCGTCTTCGTCGCTAGACGCGTGGCCTCCCCGATCACAGCCCTGACCACCGCCGTGGCTGCGGTCGAGGCCGGACATCGCGCCGTTCGCGTCAACCGGCCCGACGCACCGGGGGAGCTCGGCACCCTTAGCACCGCCTTCGACCGCATGGCGACCGCCGTCGAGCGCGAGGACCGCCTTCGTCGTCAACTCATCGCGGACGTTGCGCATGAGGTCCGGACCCCGCTCACGATCCTGAGAGCAACGACTGAAGGTCTCGTCGACGGAGTCCTCCCCGCTGACCCAGCCACCCTCGCGTCGCTCCACGAAGAGGTGCTGCGCCTGACCCAGCTCGTCACCGATCTCGAGACACTCGCCGCGGCAGACGCCGCCGGCCTCCAGCTCGAACGAGCACCGATCGAACTAGGCGACGTCGCTTCCGATGTCGTCGACGCGGTCGCCGGAGTGGTCTCCGAACGGAACCTGTCCATCACGACTCGGCTCGATCCTGCG
>DATCYI010000603.1:0-10833 GCA_036570385.1 Acidimicrobiales bacterium
GCCGCACAGCTCCTCCCCGAGTAGGCGCCCGCGGCGTCGCGATGAGCGCACGCTCTAACGTCGCCGCCATGACCGATGCTCTCGTGCACCTGGAACGCCGCGCCGACGGCGTGGCTGTCGTCCGCCTCGACAACGGCAAGGTCAACGCGCTCTCCACGGCGCTGCTCGCGCAGCTCACCGCGGTGGCCGAGCAGCTGCAAGACGACCCGCCGGGCGCGGTCGTGATCACCGGCGGCGACCGCCTCTTCGCGGCCGGCGCGGAGATCTCCGAGTTCCTGTCGCCCGAGGCGCCCGGCGAGGTGGTCACCCACGCCGAGGCCGAGCGGATCGGCCAGCACTTCCTGCGGGCCCTCAACGCCGTGGCCGACATCCCCCGGGCCACGATCGCCGCCATCTCCGGGTTCGCGCTGGGTGGTGGCTGCGAGCTGGCACTGGCGTGCGACTTCCGGATCGCCAGCGAGAAGGCGAAGCTCGGTCAGCCCGAGATCCTGCTCGGCATCATCCCCGGCGGCGGCGGCACGCAGCGGCTGGCTCGCCTCGTCGGTCCGGCCAAGGCCAAGGACCTCATCTTCAGCGGGCGTCAGGTGCGGGCCGACGAGGCGCTGGCCATGGGCCTCGTCGACGAGGTCGTGCCCCACGAGCAGACGACCGAGCGAGCGATGGCCAAGGCCGCCGAGCTGGCGGCGGGCGCCGTCGTGGCCCAGGGCCTCGCCAAGCGAGCCATCGACCGCGGGCTCGACATCACCCTGAACGGCGGCCTCGACCTGGAGCAGCAGCTCTTCGCCGACGTGTTCGGCACCGACGACGCCCGCATCGGCGTCACCTCGTTCCTCGAGAACGGCCCCGGCCAAGCCACCTTCACCGGCTCCTGACGTCGGCGCCTGATCCCGCGGACCCATTCGGTTCTGGGGATGGTTGATTCGCCTATGTGGCCATCAACCATCCCCAGTTCGGTGATCTCAGGCGGTGGAGCCGGCGACGACCGGTGGGTTGGCCGAGGTGACGACGCCGGGCGCGGCCTCCTCGGTGATCGCGAAGAGCTCGTAGGCCGCGGCTGGGAACGACACGATGCCGGGGTCGGCCCCGAGGACCCCGAGCGACACCAGCTCATCGCCGGCCGCGCCCCAGAGCTGGTAGGTGCGGTCGTCGGGGAGCTCGGGGAGCTCGTCGGCGCGGAGGTAGCCGACGCCGTCGTCTGCAAGGGCGCCGCGCAGGCGCGTGGCGCCATCGGCCGATGTCAGCTCGATAACCTTTGACGCTGGATCGGTGAGGGCCGACGAGTACGCCGCGCTCAGCGGGTCGTCGAGAGCTACCTGCAGATCGTCGATCTGCTCGTTCTGCTGGCGCACCTGCACGCCGAGCACGGCAACGATCGCCACTGCCGCGGCGGCGGCCAGCGCTGCCACGACGCGGCGCGGAGCCCGTCGGCTGGCGCTCAACGGGTTGACCCCCGTCGACGTCGTACCGTCCGCCGTCGGGTCGGGGATCGCCATGGGCGCAAGCCGCAGGGCGGGCGGTGCCTCCTCGAGGCTGCCCACGATGCGGTCCCAGATGCCCTCGGGCGCGTCCTGGCCACCGTGGGCCAGCAGGGCAGCCACCTCGCGGTGGTCGTGCACCTCGGCCCGACAGCGCGGGCACTCGGCCAGGTGGTCCTCGACCAGGGCGCGCTCGTCGTCGTCGACGGCGTCGAGCGCATAGGCGCCCAGCAGGTCCTGCACCTCGTCGTGGGTCATGTCCGCACTCCGGACTCGGCCAGACCGGCTCGGAGACGCTTGAGCCCCGAGCGGATCCTCGTCTTCACGGTCCCCTCCGGCACGTCGAGCATCAGCGCGACCCGCCGGTAGGTGTGCCCGCCAAAGTAGGCCAGCTCGATCGCCTCGCGCTCTCCCTCGGGCAGCTGGTCGAGCGCCGTGCGCACGTCCTCGGCGACGATGACGTCCCACACCTCGTGCTCGAGGTCGTAGCCGGCCTCGGCCTGCTGGCGGTGCTCGCGCTCCTCTCGGGCGCGGCGGGCCGACTCCGAGCGCACGAGGTCCACGGAGCGACCATGGCAGGTCGCGAGCAGGAACGAGCGCAGCGAGCCGCGCTCGGCGTCGTAGCGATCGGGATGGTCCCAGAGCCGCAGGAACACCTCCTGCACGATCTCCTCGGCCATGGCGCGATCGGCGAGCACGCGCACGGCCAGGCCGTACACGGCGCCCGCATGGCGTCGGTACGCCTCGGCCAGCGCGTCTTGGCGCCATCTTCCGATCGCCACGACGAGGGCCGCGTCGCTCGCTTGGGTCAGGTCCTCGCTCATCGACCGCTCTTCGTAGCCGTGCCCGCCGGCGGATTTGCCGAACGCCAGCAAGCTCTTCCCATCCAGATCGCAGCCGAGCCTCGTAGTCCTCCCAAGCACCACCACATCACCCCCCAACGGAGGACATGAGATGAACCGCAGGTACATGAAGCTGGGAGCCGGCATCGCCGTCGCAGCGCTGCTCGGCGCCGCATGTGGCGACGACGAATCCGAACCCGATGTCGCGGCCGCCGACGAGCAGCCCAGCGAGAGCGGCGAGACCACCACCACCATGGAGCACGAGGGCATGGGCGCCTCGCACGCCGGCGTCGAGACCGGTGCCGCCGAGCTGCGGGCCGGGCTCACCTCGCTCCTCCAGGAGCACGTGTACCTCGCGGGCGCCGCCATCTCCACGGCCGTGCAGGCCGGTGGCGACATGGAGGCTCCCGCTGTCGTGTCGGCGGTCGACACCCTCGACGCCAACTCGGTCGCTCTGTCCGAGGCGATCTCGTCGGTGTACGGCGAGGAGGGCGGCGCTCAGTTCCTCGAGCTGTGGCGCAACCACATCGGCTTCTTCGTCGAGTACACGCTCGGCGGGGCCACCGGTGACACAGCGATGCAGGAGGCCGCCGGGCAGAAGCTCGACGACTACCGGGCCGACTTCGGTGCGTTCATCGAGAGCGCTACCGACGGTGAGCTGACCGGTGACGTCGTCGCCGAGAACCTCCAGATGCACGTCGACATGCTGATCGTGGCCGTCGACGCCGTGCTCGCCGGTTCGCCCGACGTGTACGCCAAGCTGCAGGCCGCGGCCGAGCACATGCCCACCACGGCGATCGCCCTGACCGGCGCGATCACCACCCAGTTCCCCGACATGTTCGACGGTGATCCGGCTTCGCCGGCGTCAGAGCTCCGCTCGGGCCTGACCTACCTGCTCCAGGAGCACGTCTACCTGGCCGGCTTGGCCATCAACCAGGCCGTGGCCGACGGCGGGAACATGGAGGCCCCGGCCACCGCCAACGCCGTCGCCACGCTCGACGCCAACTCGGTGGCTCTGTCCGAGGCGATCTCGTCGGTGTACGGCGAGGAGGGCGGTGCTCAGTTCCTGGAGCTGTGGCGCAACCACATCGGCTTCTTCGTCGAGTACACGCTCGGCGGGGCCACCGGTGACACCGCGATGCAGGAGGCCGCTGCGCAGAAGCTCGACGACTACCGCGCCGACTTCGGTGCGTTCATCGAGAGCGCTACCGACGGTGAGCTGACCGGTGACGTCGTCGCCGAGAACCTCCAGGTCCACGTGAACACCCTCGTCGAGGCCGTCGACGCGGTCCTCGCCGGCAGCCCGGAGGTGTTCCCGAAGCTGCGGGCCGCCGCCCAGCACATGCCGAGCACGGCCCTGGCCCTCTCTGGCGCCATCGCCACCCAGTTCCCCGAGGACTTCGGCGGCTGATCTCCACACCCTGATCAGCCCCGTCCGTTCGCAGCCGCGCCCAGCTCCCCTGGGCGCGGCTGCCGCGCGCTCGGCGACCGGTCGGTGCCGTGTGGGACAAGCGCCATCCACGGCGGGCCACGCGCCGTACACATGGCATGACCCGCCCCACATCACGGATGCTCCTGCTGGTGCCGCTGACCGCCCTGCTGCTCGCAGCCTGCGGCGACGACAGCGCCACCCCCGATCTCGCAGCTGCGGAGAGCTCGGCCGGCGACGTCGTGACGGTCGCCATCGAGACGTTCGCGTTCGCTCCCGATCCGCTCGAGGTCGACGCGGGTACGACGATCACCTTCGTGAACGGCGACGCCATCGACCACACAGTCACCGCCGGCACCCGAGAGGCGCCCACGCCCGAGGTGTTCGATGGCCTCCTGCCCGAGGAGGGCGCCACCTTCGAGCTCACCCTTGACGAGGCCGGCACCTACGACTACTTCTGCAGCGTCCACCCCGGCCCAGGCATGACCGCCAGCATCACCGTTCGCTAGATCTGTGGGCGCGTAGGCACGGTATTCGTGCCTACGCGCCCACAGATCTTGGGGTTTGCTAGGCCCAGGCGATGCGGCCCAGCTCCGCGGAGCTTGTGAGGTCGGGGTGGTTGGGGACGATGCGGACGGTGACGCCGTAGCGGCCCGTGCGCTCGGCGGTGAAGGAGCCGCGGTAGCGGACGTGACCGTCCTCGGCGTCGCCGGCGAGCGCCATGGGCACGATGGCGGGATCAGCGAGCTCTTCGCCCTGGCCCACCGGGCCGTGGAGGAGCTGCACCTCGACGTCGTCGGGCGTCAGCGATCCGAGCGCCACCACGGCCTCCGCCCCACGGTCCACGCCGATGTCGGCCACGGAGACGTCGAGGTCGATGTGGTCGATGTGCACACCCTCGAACCCGGCCCGCACCCGCTCCTTCCAAGACGCCAGCTCGCGAGCCCGGCCGAACGCCGACTCGGACATCGCGTCGCCCTGCGCGGCGGCCGGCTCGTAGAGCTGCTCCGTGTAGTCGCGCACCATGCGCGACGCGATCACGAACGGCCCCAGCGTGGTGAGCGAGCGGCGCATGCGCTTCACCCATCGGCGGGGCACCGGGCCCTGCCAGCGCTCGTAGAACGACGGCACGACCTGGCGTTCGAGCAGGTCGAACAGCGAGCCCGCCTCCAGCTCGTCGCGCCGGTCGAGGTCGTCGACGTGCTCGGCCGACGAGATGGCCCAGCCGTTCTCCCCGTCGAAGCACTCGTCCCACCAGCCGTCGAGGATCGACAGGTTCAGGCCACCGTTGAGCGCCGCCTTCATGCCCGACGTGCCGCACGCCTCGTGGGGACGGCGCGGGTTGTTCAGCCACACGTCGGCGCCCTGGAGCAGGGCCCGGGCGACCGAGATGTCGTAGTCGTCGACGAACACGAAGCGGTGGCGCACCTCTGGGTCGGACGCGAACGCGCTGACCTGGCGGATCAGCTCCTTGCCGCTGTCGTCGGCCGGGTGGGACTTGCCCGCGAACACCATCTGCACCGGGCGGTCGCCCGACAGCAGCAGGGCCTTGAGGCGCTCGGGCTGCTCGAGGAGCAGGGTGGCGCGCTTGTAGGTGGCGAAGCGGCGGGCGAAGCAGATCGTGAGCGCCTTGGGGTCGAGCACCGAGTTGGTCCACTCGACGTCGGACGACGAGTGCCCGCGGGCCATCAGCTGCTCGCCCAGACGGCTGCGCACGAAGCTGACCATCGCCTCGCGACCCTGCTCGCGGACGCGCCAGAGCTCGTCGTCGCGGGCGTCGTCGAGGCGGGCCCAGCGCTGCTCGTCGGCCTCGTCCCAGCCGGGCAGCACGTAGCGGGTCAGCAGGTCGGACATCTCGGGCGCCACCCAGGTGCCGGCGTGGACGCCGTTCGTCACCGAGGTGATCGGCGTCTCCGGCACCGGCACGTCGGGCCAGAGGTCGTTGAACATCTCGCGGCTGACCTCGCCGTGGAGCTTCGCCACGCCGTTGGCCCGGCCGGCCAGGCGCAGGCCCATGACCGCCATGTTGAACCGCTCGTCGGGCTCGTCGCCGGGGCGGTGACCCAGCGCCATGAGCTGGTCGAGCGAGATGCCGACGTCGCTGGCGAAGGACGAGAAGTAGCGCTCGATCAGCTCGCGCGGGAAGCGGTCGATGCCGGCGGGCACGGGCGTGTGCGTGGTGAAGAGGCAGCCGCCGCGCACGGCCTCGATCGATTCGGGGTACGACAGCCCGGACTCGGTGACCAGCTGGCGGATGCGCTCCAGCCCGAGGAACCCGGCGTGGCCCTCGTTGGTGTGGAACACCTGAGCGTCGATCCCGAGCGCATCGAGGGCCCGCACACCGCCGATGCCGAGGAGGATCTCCTGGCGCAGGCGGTGCTCGGTGTCGCCTCCGTAGAGGCGGTCGGTTATGCCGCGCACCTCCGGCGGGTTCTCGTCGACGTCGGTGTCGAGCAGGTACAGCGGGATGCGCCCGACCTCGGCCTTCCAGACGCGAGCCACGAGCGGCGTGCCCGCCAGGTCGACCTCGACGCGGATGCCGTCGCAGGGCGTGATGGCCATGGCGTGCGGGTCGAGGTCGGGGTAGCGCTCCTGCTGCCAGCCGTCGGCCGACAGCGACTGGCGGAAGTAGCCGTGCCGGTAGAAGAGGCCGATGCCGACCAGCGGGAGGCCGAGGTCGCTGGCTGCCTTGAGGTGGTCGCCGGCGAGCACGCCGAGACCGCCCGAGTACTGGGGGAGCGCCTCGGCGATGCCGAACTCGGGGGAGAAGTAGGCGATCGAGCGCAGCGGCGAGTCGGCGCGGCCCTGGAACCAGCGGTCGCCGTCGAGGTAGCGCTGGAGCTCCTCGCGCACCTCGTCGAGGAAGCGCATGAACGCCGGGTCGTCGACCAGGGCGTCGAACCGCTCGCGTGACACCACCCCGAGCAGCCGCACGGGATCGTGCACGGTGGCGTCCCAGGCGTCGGGGTCGACCCATCGGAAGAGGTCTCGGGTGCGCTCGTCCCACGACCACCGGAGGTTCATCGCCAGCTGCTCGAGGGCGACCAGCTCCGGGGGGAGGGAGGGGCGGACGGTGAAGCTGCGGAGGGCCTTCATCGGGCGCGACCCTACCGACCCTCCCGCCGACACGGACAGGGGTCGGCGCCGCGCGCAACGCGGCGTTCATCAGCGTCAGCGGCCCCGGTGCCCGAGCCCGGGACCGCGGTGCCGACTCAGCCAGCGTCCAGGGCACAAGCTCGGGGTGTTTGTGACATGGTTCGTCCGGACGCATCGGGCGACTGGAGGACAGGCAGCGATGGCACAGCAGGTTCGGGCCGTGGTCGCCCGCGCGAAGGGCAAGCCGGTGGAGACGGTGACGATCGAGGTGCCCGATCCCGGCCCCGGCGAGGCGCTGGTCAAGGTGCAGGCCTGCGGGGTGTGCCACACCGACCTCCACTACCGCGAGGGCGGCATCAACGACGAGTTCCCGTTCCTGCTCGGCCACGAGGCGGCCGGCATCGTGGAGGCCGTCGGCCCCGACGTCACCGACGTGGCGCCCGGCGACTTCGTGATCCTCAACTGGCGCGCCGTGTGCGGGGAGTGCCGGGCCTGCCGGCGGGGCCGCCCGTGGTACTGCTTCGCCACCCACAACGCCACGCAGAAGATGACCCTCGACGGTGTGGCGCTCTCGCCGGCGCTCGGCGTCGGCGCCTTCGCCGAGAAGACCCTCGTGGCGGCGGGCCAGTGCACGAAGGTGTCCGACCAGGCCAAGCCGGAGGTCGCCGGCCTGCTCGGCTGCGGCGTGATGGCAGGGATCGGCGCGGCGATGCTCACCGGTGAGGTCGGCCCGGGCGACTCCGTCGCCGTGTTCGGCTGCGGAGGCGTGGGCGACGCGGCCATCGCCGGAGCTCGCCTGGCCGGGGCCTCCACGATCATCGCCGTCGACCTCGACCCGCGGAAGCTCGAGCTGGCCAAGGAGTTCGGGGCCACCCACACGGTCGACGCATCGAGCGGCGACCCGGTGGCGGCCATCCAGTCGCTCACCGGTGGCTTCGGCGCTGACGTCTGCATCGAGGCGGTGGGCAACCCCAAGGTGTTCGAGCAGGCCTTCTACGCCCGCGACCTCGCCGGCACCGTCGTGCAGGTCGGCGTCCCCAACCCCGAGATGCGCATCGAGCTCCCGATGATCGACTTCTTCGGACGCGGCGGGCGCCTCAAGCCGAGCTGGTACGGCGACTGCCTGCCGAGCCGCGACTTCCCGATGCTGATCGACCTCCACCTCCAGGGTCGCCTGCCGCTCGAGCGCTTCGTCAGCGAGACGATCTCGCTCGACGACGTCGAGGAGGCGTTCCACAAGATGGAGCGTGGCGAGGTGCTCCGGTCGGTGGTGGTGATCTGATGGCCATCACCCGCGTCGTCACCTCGGGGATCTTCAGCCTCGACGGCGGCGACTACGAGGTCGACAACAACGTGTGGGTCGTCGGTGACGGCTCCGAGGTCGTCGTCATCGATGCGGCTCACGATCACGAGCCGATCCTGGCGGCGATCCACGGCCGGCGCGTCGTCGGCATCGTCGCCACCCACGCCCACAACGACCACATCAACGCGGGCGCCGCGCTGGCCGGGGCCACCGGCGCGCCGATCCTGCTGCACCCCGACGACGCCGAGCTGTGGGGCCACGTGTACCCCGACCGCGCGTGGGACACCGACCTCGAGGACGGCGACGTGCTCACCGCGGGCGGGCACGACCTCGTCGTGCTCCACACGCCTGGCCACACTCCCGGCGGGGTCTGCCTCTACGACGAGACGGCCGGCGTGGTGTTCAGCGCCGACACCCTCTTCAAGGGCGGACCGGGCGCCACCGGCCGCAGCTTCTCGAGCTTCCCGGCGATCATCGAGAGCATCCGCACGAAGCTCCTCACCCTGCCACCCGACACGCTCGTGCACACCGGCCACGGCGACGACACCACCATCGGCGCCGAGGCCCCCCACCTGCAGGAGTGGATCGCCCGAGGCCACTGAGCCACTGGCGAGCTTGCAGGCCCCTGGCGGCCTCGCTCAGACGTCTTGGGCGACCTCGGCGAGCCACTCCTTCTTGACCTCGCGCCATGCCTCGTCGGTGAACTTGCGCCGCCAGTAGGGCGAGATCGACACGCCCTCCTTGGGCACGCCGCGCTCGCCGAGGAGGTGGCGGCGGACCGCTCGCACCTCGCTCGCCTCGCCGTGCACGAACACGTCGGGGGTGCCGCTGGGGAAGGTTGCGGCCTGCACCGCCTCCACCAGCGCGTCGGCGGTGGCGCCCTCGGCCGACCGGTGGACCCACCGCAGCTCGAGCTTGCCCGGGCACGTCAGGTCGAGCTCGTGGTCGGGACCGTCGATGGTGACGAACGCCAGCGCCAGCACGTCCTCCCGCACCCGCTCCAGCGACGCCGCGATCGCCGGCAGCGCGCTCTCGTCGCCGACCATGAGGTGCCACGGATGGGTGGTGCTCGGGGCGTAGCCGCCGTTGGGACCCGTCATCTGGAGGATGTCGCCGACCTGGGCCCGGCTGGCCCAGCGCCCGGCTTGGCCCACGTCGCCGTGCACCACGAAGTCGATGGTGACGAGCCGCTCGACCGGGTCCCAGCGACGGATCGTGTAGCGCCGACCGACCGGCCGGTGCTCTGGGGCGCCGGCTCGGGCGGCATCGATGTCGAAGGGAGCGCCGTAGGGCGCGCCGTCAGGCACGAAGAGCGCGTTCACGTACTGGTCGGTGAACGGTGTCGGATCGAGCTCATCGAGCCCGGCGCCACCCATCACCACCCGCACCATGCTCGGCGTGAGCCGCTCCACCTCGACCACGGTTCCGTGCACGCATCTGCTCCTCTTGAGACGACTGATAGGTGACCCTAACTGGCGTTCGCTCGAATGCAGGTCCGTGCCAGTGGCACTCAGGAGTCGCTGTCGAAGTCGGCGTCGGCGTCGCTGGTGTCGTTGCGGGCTTGTTGGTTGCGCTCTTCGTTGTGGAAGTTGCAGCCCCAGCGGCCGTTGATGCGGATGGTGGTGCCGCCCTTGGACCACTCATGGATGTGGTCGACCTGGGGGCGTTGGGGGATCTCGTCGCAGGTGGGGTGCCAGCACGTCCGGTTCTCGAGCTGCAACGCCCTACGGTCGGCACCGCGGAAGAAGCGGCGTTGGGCTCCGACGTCGATCACGCGTGACTTGCCGTCGAAGACGATGCGTTCGACGTCGGCTGCGGTGAGCCACTTGGCGGCGGTGCCGGGAGTGATGTTGGTGCGGTTCCACAGCTCGCACACCGGGCCCTTGAGGGTCTCGTAGTCGATCACAACCGTGAACAACGGCGCCGGACGGCGCCCGCCACGTGGCGCGGTGCGGGCGCGGATGGCCATCTCGGTCAGTGCATCAGCCCGCCGCTGCGCGGGGGTGCGGGGCAGGTCGTCCAACGTGGGTTTGCGGCCGAGGTGGTCTTTGGCTTGGGCCCAGTCGATCTCGAAGAGCTTCCGCTCGATCATCATCAGCGTCTCGTTGACGATCGTTCCCCTGACCGGGTCGAGGGTGATGCGCCCGAACCACATCCCGTCGATGCTCTGGGCGAGGTAGGCCTCGCGGGCGGCTTCTTGGTTGTCGGCGTTGCGCTCAGCGCCGTCGGGGTCGACGGTTCCCATCCACCGGTCCCGGAAGCTCTTGAAGTCCCTGAACCCCAGGCCCTTCGCCGCGTCGAGCAGGACCTTGTGGTCCCGGTCGAACGCCTCCGCCGTCCGGCCGTTGCGCGCTCCGAGCAGGGTCGTGATGTGGGACCGGTCGATCTCCCCGCCGGCCCACGCCTCCTGCAGCGCCGGAAGGTTGCGCAACGCGCGGGCGTGACGCACCCGCTGGCGGGCGGTCTCAGCGGGCAGGTTGTGCTTCCAACCCAGCCACGCCGCCGCCGTCTTCGCCCCATCGAGCCGGTACGCCTTCGCGGCGTCCCAGCGCGACAGGACCGACGCTTCGGCGGCTTCGAGCCGGCACCGAAGATGCTGGAACCGCTCGACCAGCGAGCTCAGCTCCCCAGCCGCAACCCCATCGAGATCCAGCCCGGTCAGGCAGGCGACAGCGCGCTCGGCTACAT
>DATCYI010000604.1:0-2274 GCA_036570385.1 Acidimicrobiales bacterium
GGCCGCCCGGAGGTGGCGGTGGTGGCTGCCGGGGGCGGTCCGATCGCCGGCAGCATGCTGCTCACCCGCTGAGCTTCCCAACGACGAAGACACAAGGAGCCACAAATGGAGTGCGAGGCCATCGAGCTCGAGCTCGGCGACGACCACGTCGCCACGATCACCCTCAACCGGCCCGAGGCCCACAACGCCTGGAACGACCAGATGGCTCGGGAGATCTCGTGGGCGTGGGAGACGATCCGTGACGACGACGACGTGCACGCGGTGGTCATGCGGGCCAACGGCGACAAGGCGTTCTGCACCGGCGCCGACGTGCGGGGCGGCACCACCTGGTTCTTCAGCACCAACATCTGGAACACGTTCGACCCGGGCCGCACGCTCTCGCCGAAGCTGCACCACCGCTGCTGGAAGCCGGTGGTGGTGGCGGTGCACGGGATGTGCGCCGGCGGCGGCCAGTACTTCCTGAACGAGGCCGACATCATCGTCGCCTCCGACGATGCCGCCTTCTTCGACCCCCACGCCAACGCCGGGATCGTGTCGGCCCTCGAGCCCATCGGGATGCTGCACCGGGGTCTGCCGCTGGGCGACGTGCTGCGCTGGGCGCTCATGGGCACCGAGGAGCGGATCACCGCCGACACCGCGCTGCGGCTGGGCCTGGTCACCGAGGTGGTGCCCAGAGCCGACCTGCGCGATCGGGCCCACTCGATCGCGGCCAGCATCGCGTCGCGCAACCCCCGCGCCATCCAGGGTTCGGTGCGGGCCATATGGGAGTCGCTCGACATGACCCGGTCCATGGCCCTGCAGAACGCGATGGCCTACACGAACATCGGCAACTCACCCAGGCCGGAGGGCGGTCGGGAGCGGGTAAACGAGTCGCCCACCTACAGGTGAGCCCTTCCTCATAGGGGATACGCATTCGTGGCGGTCGCGCGGCCAGCGAGTCCTTGACCGGGGCCCAGATCTGGGAAATAGTGTCCTCAATTATCAGTGGGGGACCGGGGCGCAGGGCCGCAGAGGTCAGCGTCGTCCGCGCTCGCTCGCGACTACGCACCAGGAGGACCTTTGATCCACGAACGCCGGCCGCTCTGGCGGCTGCTTGCCGCGCTGCTCGCCTTGGCCCTCGTAGCCGCGGCCTGCGGCGACGACGAAGATCCCGAGGAGGGCAGCTCCGACACCTCCGAGGAGTCAGACGGCTCCGAGGACACGACGCCCCCGGCCGAGGACGTCCTCGGCGAGCCGAACGAGGCCACGGGCGAGCCCGTGAAGCTCGGCTTCATCACCGAGGGCGGCTCCGAGGCCATCGGCTCTCAGGCGTCCCTGGCGGAGACCGGCGCCGAGATGGCCGTCGAGTACGCCAACGAGTACCTCGGCGGCATCGGTGGTCGCCCGATCGAGCTGGTCGTGTGCGGCAACGGGGCGACCCCCGCCGGCGCGCAGGACTGCGCCAACCAGATGGTCGAGCAGGACGTCGTCGCCGTGACGCTGCCCTTCACGGGCTACGGCGAGGCCACGGCCCCGATCATCACCGGCGCCGGGATCCCGTACATCACGGGCTCCGGCAACTCGGCCGCCGAGCTCACCGCGCCGAACGCGTTCGCGGTCACCGGTGGCTACCCGGGCTCGCTCGGCGCCTTCGCGCAGCACGCCAAGGACCAGGGCTTCGGCAAGTTCACGATGGTCGTCATCGACGTGCCCTCGGCCACGCAGGCCGCTGAGGCGCTCGGCGGGATCGTGTTCGGCAAGGCCGGCGTGGAGTACGAGGTGATCACCGCTCCCCCCGGCACGCCCGACCTGACGCCTCAGCTGCAGGCCGCCGTCGACAGCGGGGCCGACGCCATCGGCCTGACCGGCGACGTCACGTTCTGCACTTCGTTCCTGCAGGCGTACCAGACGCTCGGCCTCGACATCCCGAAGTACATGATCGCGACCTGCGTGGACGCCACGGTCCTGGAGTCGCTCGGCGAGGTCATCGCCGGCTCCTTCCTGGCCACCACCTCCGACGGTGACAGCGCCGACGCCGGGACCTACGCCGCCATGATCGAGAAGTACGCGCCCGACGAGGACATCGATCCCGATCCCATCGTCAGCGCCGGCGTGGGCGCCGGCGTCGGAGCGGTCCTCAACGTGGTGCGGGCCATGGAGGGCCTCACCGGCGACGTCACCGCCGAGACGGTGCTGGCCCAGATGAAGGCAGCCGCCGACGTGCCGCTGTGGATGGCGGAGGGCCAGACCTTCACGTGTGACGGCTCCACTGTGGCGATCATGCCCAACGTCTGC
>DATCYI010000605.1:0-2908 GCA_036570385.1 Acidimicrobiales bacterium
GTCGACGTCGCGACGCCGGGCCTCGGAGGCGACGGCGTCGCGGCGCGACGAGGGGCGCGACGGGCGGGTCATCGGGTGCGGCCGCCCCCACGGGCGAGCGCACCGAGGCCCCAGAACGCTGCGGTGTCGCCGAGCTCGGACTCGATGCGCAGCAGCTGGTTGTACTTGGCCACGCGGTCGGAGCGGGCGGGGGCGCCGGTCTTGATCTGGCCGCAGTTCGTGGCGACCGCGAGGTCGGCGATGGTGACGTCCTCGGTCTCGCCGGAGCGGTGGGACATCACCGACGAGTAGGCGGCGCGGGTGGCCATGCCGACCGTCTCGAGGGTCTCGGTGAGGGTGCCGATCTGGTTGACCTTCACGAGGATGGAGTTGGCGACGCCCTCACGGATGCCGCGCTCGAGGCGCTCCACGTTCGTGACGAAGAGATCGTCGCCGACCAGCTGCACGCGCTCGGCGAGGCGACCGGTGATGAGAGCCCAGCCCTCCCAGTCCTCCTCGGCCATGCCGTCCTCGATGGACACGATCGGGTAGGCGTCGCAGAGCCGGGCGTACTCCTCGACCATCTCCGCGGGCGCCAGGCTGCGACTCTCACCGGCGAGCACGTAGGCGCCGTCCTCGAAGAACTCGGTCGACGCCGGGTCGAGGGCGATGGCGATCTGCTCGCCGGGCGTGTAGCCGGCCGACTCGATGGCCCGGACGAGCCAGCGGCAGGCCTCCTCGTTGGAGGGCAGGTCGGGGGCGAAGCCGCCCTCGTCGCCGACGGCGGTGGATAGCCCTTCTGCGTGCAGCAGCCCCTTGAGCGCGTGGTAGGTCTCGACCCCCCAGCGCAGACCCTCGCTGAAGCTGGCGGCCCCCACCGGCATGATCATGAACTCCTGGAAGTCCACGTTGTTGTCGGCGTGGGCGCCGCCGTTGAGCACGTTCATCATCGGCACGGGGAGCACGTGGGCATTGGTCCCACCGACGTAGCGCCACAGCGGGAGGCCCACCTCCTCCGCCGCGGCGTGAGCGGTGGCGAGGCTGGTGCCGAGCATGGCGTTGGCGCCGAGGTTGGCCTTGTTGGGCGAGCCGTCGAGGTCGATCAGGTGCAGGTCGATGCCGCGCTGGTCGAGCCCCTCGAAGCCGTCGAGGGCGTCGCGGATCGGGCCGTTGACGTTGTCGACGGCGCCCTCCACGCTCTTGCCGCCGAACGCGTCGCCGCCGTCGCGGAGCTCAACCGCCTCGAACTGGCCGGTCGACGCGCCCGAGGGGACGATGGCGCGACCGGTGGCGCCGGAGGCGAGGAACACCTCCACCTCGACGGTCGGGTTGCCGCGCGAGTCCAGGACCTGGCGTCCCTCGACGTGCTCGATGCTGCTCATTGGTCGATGTTGCTCCTGTTGCAGATGTGGCGGATGGTACTGCTGGGGGACGGCGCGCCGACAGCACCCCATCCGACCCGCAACTATTCCGCGTAGGCTCCGGCAGTGCCCATACGGGTTGCACCAGGCGCGGCGGACACCATCTGCGACTTCGCGGACGGCTTCGTCCTGCACGTCACCGAGACCCCTCAGGTGGAGGCGGCCCGGACGGCTCTGGGCCACGTGGCCAAGGACCTGGCCCGGCTCGCGGTCGGCCCTGCCTCGCTGTCCAACCCGGTGCTGGCTCCGGGTGGGCCGCTGCTGCGCGTGGCCGGCCTCGGGGTCGACGACGACGTGCTGCGAACCATCCCGGATCGGGTGGTGCGCCGGCTCGGCGAGGCCGGCATCACTGACGCGGTGGTCGACTCCCCGGAGCCCGGTGGCCACCTCGACCGCCTCGACGGTTGCGCCTGTGCCGTGGTCCTCCGGCTCTTCCCGGCCCCCGCAGGCGAGAGCGGGGCGCTGCCGTCGTCGTGGATCGACATCGCCGCCGAGTGGGCGCTTGGCGACCTCCCGCCCGACGCGACCGTGCCGCTGCGCCTGCTCGGTGCCGGCTTCGACCTGGCGGTGGCCGACGCCCCGTCGATCCTCCACCAGGCCTGCAGCGCCCGGGTGTGGTGCGACGTCGTCAACGGCGACCTCGACGACCGGATCCGCACGGCCTCGATCACCTTCGGCCGAGCACCCCACGTGGCGCTCGCCGCCGGCGGCCCGGGCTGCGACGACCACGCTCTGCTCGCCCGCTACGACCTCCTCTGCGAGGTCGCCCGCGAGATGGCACCCGACGTGGCCTACGCCTGCGTGGACTTCGAGGCGACCTTCGAGGGGATCGGGCTCGGGCTCGTCGCGAGCCCCTGGCAGGCCGAGGGGGGCGCCGCCGCGAACGTGATCGCCGGCGCCCTGGTCGACGAGCTCGTGCCCGACGCCTACCCGTACCAGGTGCTCGGCAAGGGCCACCTCGGTCGCCTCGGCGACCACGAGGTCGGCCTCGGCTCCTCGCTGGGCGCGGAGGTCGCTCCCGGCAAGGTCGAGGTGAGCCTCGGCACCGCCACCGACTGGCTCAGCGACTCCGACGAGCGCGACGAGGCCCGCGCCGAGGGCTGGGAGGTGCTGGCGCCGCTGCTGCTGACCGAGAGCGCGGCCGACGACCTCCTCGGCACCAAGCCGGAGCGGCTCGACGAGCGCACTGCGCCTCCGCCCCTGGTCGTCGATGCCGGTCTCCCCAACCTCGCCGACATCACCCTCGAGGTCGTGCCCCACGCCCGGCGCAGCCTGCACCTGACCTTCCTCGAGCTGGTGTCCTGGCTCGCCCACGACCACCACAGCGACGCGCCCCGCAGCGTCTCGCCGGTGCTCGCCACCTACGCCCGATGGTTCGCGTCCGCGCTCGACGACCGGCGCCGCCAAGAGCTGAAGGGCCGCGCCGTCAGGTTCGTCGGCACGGCCGACGGGGCCCCGCCCCGAGGGCCGGGCCGCACCACGCGCCTCACGATCACCGACCTGGCCCG
>DATCYI010000606.1:0-4042 GCA_036570385.1 Acidimicrobiales bacterium
GGCGAAGATGCCGCCGATGGCGAGCGGGCCGATCGTCTGCCCGGCCCGGGCCGCCCCCACCCAGAGGGCGACCACCGCGCCGCGCTGTGCCGTCGGAGCAGCCCCGGTGACGACGTCTTGCAGGGTCGGTATGAACATGCCCTCGCCGGCGCCGTAGAGCATCGTGCCGGCCAGCAGCAGCGGCAGGGTGCCGGCCACGCCGACGAGCAGGAACGCGATCGTGAACAGCACCGACGCGAAGCCGATCAGGTTCGCGGCGCCGAAGCGCGCCCGCAGCCAGCCGAGGCGCAGGGCCGACACGGTGGAGGTCAGCGCCGGTGCCGCGAGCACCAGGCCCCGCTGGCCGGCGCTCAGCCCGAACTCTCGCTCCAGGTGCACGGGCATCGCGGTCAGGAACAGCCCGAAGATGAGCACGAAGATGACGAAGCCGATCGAGATGGAGCCGATGACGTCGCGGTGGCGGGCGGCCAGGCGGGCCCCGCCCAGCTGCGCCCGCAGCGTCTGCGCACCTTCGGGGCGAGCGGGATCGAGCTGCCGCCAGATGATCGCGGCGGTCACCAGGCCCACGGCGTAGGGAGCGAACGACAGGCGCCAGCCGCCCAGCTCGGTGAGCAGGCCGCCGAGGGGTGGGAACGTGGCCAGCGACAAGGTGAGCACCGCAGCGTTCTGGCCGACGAGCCTGGCCCGGTCGATCCCGCTCCAGTGGTCGCCGATGATCACCACCGCGAGGTTGATGAGGCCAGCGCCGCCGACGCCCTGGAGCAGCCGCAGCACGAGGAGCACCTGGAAGGAGGGCGACAGCGCCGACAGGAGCCCGAACAGCCCGAAGGACGCCAGGCAGGGCACGAGCACGGCTCGGCGTCCGTGGCGGTCGGCCAGGATCCCGATGACCGGTGCCATGACGATGCCGGGCAGCGTCCCGGCGGCGACGAAGACCCCGGCTTGCGAGTCGGGCAGGTCGAAGGCATCGAGGATGTCGGGGATCGCCGGGACGACGAGGGTGTTGGAGAGGATGCCGGTGACGGTGATCGTGAAGATCAGCGCCATGGTGGGCCGTCTCCCCGATCCGGCCGCCGAGGGCGGCGGGGCTACGACCTCGCTCACCCCTTCCCCGATCGGGTGCTGACGCTGCCGGCCCCGCCGCCGCTGCACACGTTAGATCGAAAATGCATGAAAGACAACGAGGAATCCCGTCAGCCGCGGAAGCGGCTGGCGAAACCGATCCGCATGGCCGGCCGGAAGAACTGCTCGACCCACATGTAGAGCGACCCGAGGATGCGATCGAGCTCGTCGTCGGTGATCGCCTCGTTGGCGATCTGGCCGGTCAGGAAGACAGCGTCCTCCTCCCCGATGGCGAAGGCCGCTCCGTAGAGCTTGAGGTTGCGCCGCAGCAGGTGCTCGTAGAGCGCTCCTGCGTTCTCCTCCGGGGCGGGCATCACGTAGGTCTCGTAGTGGAGGGTGCGCTGGCGGAGGTGGAACCAGATGGTGAAGACGTCCTTCTCCTCACCCCGCACGCGCACGAACCAGCGCCGCTCGCCGGACTCGGCGTCGCGCTCGACCGCCGCGACGACGGGGTTGTCGGTGAGCTGCAGGGCGAGCCATGCGTCGAGGCGCTGCTCGAGCGCGCCGAGGTCGTCGGGCTCCCACGGTGTCGACATGTCGGCAACCTACCGGTGGACCGCGCCACCGGGCCGGTCGGTTCGGCCTACCCGCTCAAGTCCTCAGCGGCAGTCGAGGAGGGCGCCGGAGGTGATGTCTCCGTAGATGCGCCGGAGGCGGCCTGCGGCCGTCGACCACGTGTAGCCGGACGCCCGCAGCGTGGCCTGGTCGGCCAGGGATCGCGCCAAGCGGGGCTCGCTGATGATGCGTTCGGCCAGGCGGCCGAACAGCTTCGGGTCGCGGCCCTCGACCAGGAAGCCCGTGTGCCCGTCGTCGACGAGGGTGCGCAGGCCGCCCACCGCGGCGGCCACGACGGGGGTGCCGCACGCAGCCGCCTCCAGCGCCACCAGCCCGAAGGACTCGGAGCGGCTGGGCACCAGGCAGACGTCGGCGGCGCGGTAGTAGGTGGAGAGCATGTGGTGCGGCTGGGGCTCCACGAAGCGCACCTGATCGCCCACCCCGAGGCGCTCGATCAGCTCGGCGATCCGGGCCACCTCGTCGGCGCCCTCGGCGCCGCTCGCGCCGCCCACCACCAGCAGCCGGGCGTCGGGCCTTCGCAGCTCGGCGAGCGCGCCTACCGCGACGTCGAGCCCCTTCAGCGGCTGGATGCGGCCGACGAAGAGCAGCACCGGGCCGTCGCCCAGGTCGAGGTGGTGCAGCGCCGCCCGGGCGCCCTGACGGTCGCCGGGTGAGAAGAAGGCGTGGTCGACGCCCGGCGGCACGATCTCCACCCGTGAGCGGTCGGCCCCGTAGAGGCGCACCAGCTGGTCGGCCTCGGCGGTGCACGACGCCAAGATGGCGTCGGAGCAGGCGATGACGTCGGTCTCGGCGCGCACCCGGCGGGCGGGCTCCGGGTCGCCGGTCTCCGCCTTCACCCGGGCGAGGGTGTGGAACGTCGACACGAGCGGCAGGTCGAGGGCGTGCTTCAGCTGGTGCCCGGCCACCCCGGAGAGCCAGTAGTTGGCGTGCAGCGCGTCGACGTCGTCGCGGTCCCGCAGGTGGTCCTCGACGCCGGCCGCGAATGCGTCGACCACGTCGGGCAGCTGCTCCTTCACGAGGTCCACGGGACCGGCGTCGACGTGCACGACGCGGAAGCCTGGCTCGACGTCGACCACGTCAGGGCTCTCGTGGTCCCAGCGGCGCACGAACACGTCGGCCTCGACGCCGGCCTGGGCCAGCGACGACACCAGCTCGCGCACGTACACGTTCATGCCGCCGCTGTCGCCCTGGCCGGGCTGGGCGAGCGGCGAGGTGTGGAGCGAGAGGACGGCGAGACGGCGCATGGTGGTGGACGGGGTCTACGGGAGCCCGTCGCGACAACGCTACGGGCCGTCGGTATCTTCCGGCACACCGAACCCAGCGGACCGATCGGGCCCGGGTTCGCGCTCGTTCTCGTGCCTGAACGACGTGTAGATCCGGACCAGCGTCTTCTTCTGCTCCTCGGAGAGGTCAGGGTCGCGGCGGATCTCGGCCACCAGGTCGCCGCCCTCGCGCTCCTCGAGGATGCCGGCCCGCACGTAGAGGGTCTCGGAGGAGATCTCCAGCGCTCGGGCGATCTGCTGGAGGATCTCGGCCGACGGCTTCCGCAGCCCACGCTCGATCTGGCTCAGGTAGGGGTTGGAGATCCCCGCCATCTCCGAGAGCTTGCGCAGCGACAGGTGGCCGACGCGGCGCTGGTCGCGGATGAACTCTCCCAGCTCCCGCCAGCGCAGCTCGAGGTCGCTCATGCCAGCAGGCTACGCGACGCTCGCGAGCAACCCGCAGTCAGCCGCGAGCGGCGGCGCGCCCTGGTGCCCCTACTGCAGGAGGGAGTCGACGGAGGCTTCGCCGCTCTTGTAGCGACGGATGATCTCCGCCTGGAGGGTGTCGATGCGGTCGAAGAGGGCCCGGCGCTGCTCCGACACCCGTCGCTCGAAGGCGTCGAGCTCGCCGGCGATCGAGCGGAGCCGCTCGTCGTCGACCTCCTTCAGGTCGGCCAGCTCGGCCGGGCCGACGATGGAGTCGAGCTCGCCCTGCAGCCCCTCTGGGAGCTCGCCGGGCGCCATGATCTGCGGGAGGCGGCCCACGCCCGGTGCGTGGGTGCGGTCGGCGAGCACCTCGGGGAGGTGGGCGATGAGCTCGCTCGCGTCCTCGGGCACGGCACCGGTGGCACGGCGGCGGAGCTCGAGGCCGACGATGTCGAGCCGGCCCTGCACGAGGCGGCGCAGCAGCGACATGCCCGACTCCACCTCTTGGCACTCGGCGCGCATGGCGCGGACGTCGTCGATGGAACGCTCGGCGAGATCGCCGAGGTAGCTCGAGTCGAGCAGGGTCCCGAGGTCCGCGGCCATGGTCCGAGCGTACCGCCGGCGGGCTCGTCGGGCGGGGCTGTGGAACCTAGGCA
>DATCYI010000607.1:0-2563 GCA_036570385.1 Acidimicrobiales bacterium
CAGCCGCACCCGGGCGCGGACATCGTCTGTCTCGCCGGCCAGGAGGCCCGCCGCTCGATCGAGCATCGCCGCTGACGGGTCGACGATGGTCACCTCGTGGCCGGCCCGCGCGAGCGGAAGGCTCTGGTGTCCGGCTCCGCCACCCACGTCGACAACCCGCTCCGGTGCTTGCCCCATGTGCCGGCGCAGGTGCTGGTCGATCACGTGGGTGCGAACCCGGCCCCGGAGCGATCCGTAGTGGTCGATGAACCGATCCGCCAGCGGCGCCCAGTCGTCATCGCTCGCACCCTCGGTCACGGCGTCATGGTGCCGCACGCCGTGGCTCGGCGCTCGACGTCTGTCGTCAGGCGAGCCAGGTGCCGGATCGCATGACGTCGCGACCGACCGTCTCGTTCGCCTCGCGCCACGCCTGGACGCGCTCGGGCCGCAGCCGCAGGTACACGTAGCCCTCGATGCCGCGCGGGTCCCAGTCGGTCTGCGTGGCGTAGAGCTCGACCAGCTCGGATGGTGCGTCGCTGATCGACACGGTGTCGACGACGTGGGCGTCGATCATCACGACGTCGCGGGTGTGGCCGACGCCCAGTCGTGCGCGACCGCTCTCCTCCAGGTTGCGAGCGGTGAGCGTCGAGCTGTGGGTGGAGAGGATCACGTCGACGCCGTCCCACGCGTACGACAGCGGCACGAGGTACGGCTCCCCGGTGGCCGACGCCGTGGCCACCCACAGGTCGGCATCGCTCTCGGCGAGCTTCGCCAGGGCGTCCGCCTTGCGCTGCTCCGTCGTCCGCACTCCGCTCATGCCCTCCACGATGCCTCAGATGGCGGCGTCTTCTAGAGGTCGTCGAAGGGGGCCGCGTCGTCAGCGGCGCGCCGCGGCCTGCCACTCGTCGGCCAGGATGGCGTAGCCCATGCCGTCGAGCCACTCGCCGGAGCGGTGCAGCGCCTCGCGGATGGTGTGCGTCTCCCGGCGCATGCCGACCCGCTCCATGAGCCGCCAGGAGGCTTCGTTCTCGGCGAAGCAGTTGGCGATGACGCGGCGCAGGCCGAGCTCCTCGAACGACAGGCGCAGCAGCTCGCGCACCGCCTCGGTCGCATAGCCGTGGCCCGTGTGAGCCGGATCGAAGACCCACCCGAGCTCGGCCTCGACGCCGAGAGCGCCTTCGGCGACGTCCCGCTGCGAGAAGCCGTCCTTGATCTCCAGCATCAGATCGGCGATCACCTCGCCGTCGAGCTCGACGACGAGCGTCTTGGAGAGGCGGTCTGGATCCATGAAGGTGAGCCGGTGCTCGTCGAGGCTCGCCGACCGACCGGTGAGCCACCGTGTGACCTCGTCGAGCTGACGGAACCGCCACGTCGCCTCCGCGTCTGCGGCTTCGGCAGGCCGCAGCGCGAGCCGCTCGGTGTGGACCGGCCAGCGCACGGCATCGAGGCGAGCGCCCCCGCCTTTCGCCACGACGTGCGGCTCGCTCATCGAGTGATGCTCCAGCGACGTGGGGCGACGGCTCGGTCACAAGTGCGCATCGGACCAGGGTGCCGACTCGGACGTCCCGCGGCAAAGCGGATTGGAGAGCTCCAGGGGTTGTCAGCGGCGCCGGTCCTCATTAGATTTCCATAAGTCAACACTTATAGAGGAGAGCTGATGATCATCGATCCCGTAGCCACCGCCGGCCTTGTCGCCCGCGAGGTGCGCACCGGCAGCCGCGACGGTGTGCCGACGAAGATCGCGGTCGCTACCCGCACCTACCCGACCGACCAAGCCGACCTCTGGGACGCCGTCACCAACCCGGACCGCATCCCTCGCTGGTTCCTGCCGGTCAGCGGCGAGCTGGTGGAGGGCGGTCGCTACCAGCTGGAGGGCAACGCCGGCGGTGTGGTCGAGCGCTGCGATGAGCCGTCGTCGTTCGCCGTCACCTGGGAGATGGGCCCGATGGTCTCCTGGCTCACGATCGGCCTCAGCGCCGCAGATGGCGGAACCCGCCTCGAGCTGGTCCACGAGTCACCTGTCGATCCCGAGTTCGCCGCGATGTACGGCCCGGGCGCCGTCGGCGTGGGCTGGGACCTCGCGCTGATGGGGCTGGGCCTTCACCTGGAAGACAGCACGCCTGTCGACCCTGCCGAGTTCGAGACCTTCACCTTCTCCCCCGAGGGGATCGCGCTGGTGGAGCACTCCGCGACTGGCTGGGCCGAGGCCGCTATCGCCGACGGCGACGAACCTGGCCCCGCCCGCGAGGCAGCGGCTCGCACCGTCACCTTCTACACGGTGATGCCCGAGGAGGATCCGAGCGCCTGAGTGGAAGTGGAAGCGGTCTTCGACGCCCTCGGCGACGGCACCCGTCGCCACATCCTCGTCGTGCTGAGCGGTGGCGAGCAGCCCGCGGGGACGGTCGTCGCCGCACTGCAGGCCCGTGGCGCCATCTCGCAGCCGGCGATCTCGCAGCACCTGCGCGTGCTCCGCGAGGCTGAGCTCGTGACGGTGCGCGCCGAGGGCACCCGGCGCCTCTACTCGGTCGATGCCGACGGGCTCGCGCGAGCCCAGGCCTGGCTCGCGGCGCTCGCCGATCCGCTC
>DATCYI010000608.1:0-9035 GCA_036570385.1 Acidimicrobiales bacterium
GCCGCCGCAGCTCTCGCAATCGCCGATCGTGGACATTCTGCGCGACGGTGCTGTGAACACCTCTGGGCTGACGGCCACCCTCCGATACGCGCTCAGTCAGTCGCCGGACCCGCTCTTCGTTCGAGCGGTCCTTGGGTGCAAGCCGCCCACGCCGAGGACCACCATCCGTGTGGCAGGAGACGCGCTCGTGCTCCAGGTCCGCGGGGCGGACAGTGCAGAGCTGGCGGACGCCGTGGGCGAGGCGGTGCGCTGGCTCACCATGGGCATCGGTAACGAGCAGGCAGCCTTTGATGCGATCATCCGGGAGTGGCTGCATCTGACGGCGGAGGTAGCGGAGGCGCGCGCGGCCGTCCAAGAGGCGGTCCGGAGAGCTTCTGCCAGCTAGGGCATCCCATGTCAGCGCCGTGTCAGCGTGACGCCGACGATGAGGGGCGAACAGCGGAGCACGGGACGGACAACGGATCGGCTCCGCACCAGCTCTGAGCAGGGACGGAGCGCCAGCGGCACCCAGGAGCAAACGACGTAGCCCGGTCTGGGGGTCAAGAGGTCGGAGGTTCGAATCCTCTCGGCCCGACCGGGAAGTCAGAGCCGGCCCCTCGGGGCCGGCTCTGCTGCTGTTCACACCGGAACGCCTGATCAGGGTGGGCGAGACCCGCACGGGTGGTTGCCCGTCGTAGCGAGCGGGAAGGTGATCTGTCACCACTTACGCGGGCGGGGAGGTGCGAGGCATGACCACCCGACAGGATCTGATCGACGAGCGCGACCGTCTCCGCGAGGAGCGTGACGCGCTGCTGGAGGAGCGCGAGGACTCCTTCTTCGACCGCGGGCCGGAGCACCACGACCCGCTCGACAAGCGCCACGGCCGCGACAAGAGCAGCCGCCTCGGCAAGGTGCTCGTCGCCCTCCTCGTGGTGGCCGTCATAGCGGTAATCGCCTTCTTCGCCCTGGGTGGCAGCGTGGACTTCGACAGCGAGGGCGACCTCGAGGTGCCCGATGTCGACATGGACGTCAACCCTCCTGACGTGGACGTCGACAGCGAGGAAGCACCGCCGGCCTCGGCCGAGGCTGACGCCGGCTAGGGGATCGCGGGTGTGCCTGCCTCCGGATGGTGGTCGAGTCCGGGGGCACGGCACACTCGAGGTGTGGACGACGAGCGGCGGCGCCGGATGTGCGGAGCCAAGAAGCGGTACAAGGACGAGGCCGCGGCGCGCTTCGCCATCGAGTACCTGGTGGAGCCGGAGCCGCGGCGGGGAGGCTCCGAGCTGCGGGCGTACCGCTGCGAGTACTGCGATCGCTGGCACCTGACGAGCCAAACGACCCGTTGACGAGACGCGAAGGGGACGTTCGCCCACCAACTCCGCGGAAATCGGGCCATCGAGAGGCGGCCGCTCCCGAGCGGGTGTAGACACCGCCGGTGCAGACCGCATCACCGTCTCAGAAGACCCCTCGGCGCCAGGGCAAGGCGCACAACCGGCGCGGCCGCAGCACCACGCAGACCGCGTCTCGGAAGCCGCCTGCGCCGGCCGCGACGACGTCGGCACGGATGCGCTACCGGTTCGACAGCGCGATGTCGCGGGGGCCCTTCGTGGTGATCGCGTACCTCGCCGCGCTGAGCGTGGCGATCATGGTCTTCGCGGCCCTGGTGGCCGTCCTGTTCGGCATGGCCTTCGCCGGCGGCAACGACGATGGGCCGATCGAGGCCTTCTGGCAGGCGCTGCTGCGCACGGTCGACGCCGGCACGTTCGCGGCTGACAGCGCGTGGCCCGAGCGCCTCCTGTCCCTGATCGTGACCGTGATCGGCATCTTCCTGGCGGGCTCGCTGATCGGCCTCATCGCGAACGCCGTCGACCAGAAGGTCGAGGAGCTCCGGCGGGGGAGGAGCGCCGTGATCGAGTCGGGCCACACGTTGATCCTCGGCTGGTCCGACCAGGTGCCGCGGATCGTGAGCGAGCTGGTGGTCGCCAACGAGAGCGAGCGGGGCGCATCGGTGGTCATCCTGTCCCGCACCGACAAGACCGTCATGGAGGACGTCCTGCGCGAGCGGGTCCCCGAGCTGGGCACGACGCGCCTCGTCTGCCGCAGCGGCGACCCGGCCTTCCCGGACGACCTCGAGCGGGTGGCCGTGTCAGACGCTCGTTCGATCATCGTCGTGCGCGACGAGGACGGCGACGCGGGCGTCGTGAAGGCCGTGCTCGCGGTCCGGGCGCTCGATCCCGAGCTCGCGCAGTGCCACGTCGTCGCCGAGCTGGCCGAGGCCGACAGCTCGATGATGGTGCGCGCCGTCACCGGTGGGCGGGTGCTCACCGTCTCCAGCGACGACGTGGTGGCCGAGGTCACCGCCCAGGCCTGCCTCCAGGCCGGGCTCTCAGCGATCTTCACCGACCTGCTCGACTTCGACGGCGACGAGATCTACTTCGCCGACGTCGCCCCCGCGCTCGTCGGGCAGACCTACCGCGAGGCGGTCGTGAGCTACGAGGCGTGCTCGGTGCTCGGCGTGCTCTCGGACGGCGAGGTGGCCCTCAACCCGCCCATGGACACCGAGCTGGGGGCGTCGGATCGCCTGGTGCTGGTGGCCGAGGACGACTCGGCGGTGGAGTTCGGGGGGCTCGTAGCGGTCCCGGAGCCGGCCGCCGCTCAAGCGCCCACGGGCCGGGCGCGCCTAACGGCGGCGGCTGAGAGCACGCACATAGCGGTGATCGGGTGGAGCGGGTTCGGCGCCAAGGTGCTGAAGGAGCTCGACGAGTTCCTGCCCGCCGGCTCGACCGTTGACGTCGTGATCGACGCCGACCTCGTGGCCGCCGAGACGATCGCCGGCATCACCATGGAGCACGCCTCCGTGCAGGTGCACGAGGGCCAGGGGAGCCACGCCGACCTGGTCGCACTGGCCGCGACGGTCTCGCCCCAGCAGGTCATCGTGCTCGGCTACCGCGACGTGCTCTCCGTCGACGATGCCGACGCGCGCACCTTGCTCACCTTGCTCGGCCTGCGCATGATCTGGCCGGCCGAGGCCGCCGACCCGGTGCGGATCGTCGCGGAGCTGCTCGACCAGCGGAACCTCGTGCTCGCCGCCCCCGCAGGAGTCGACGACCTGATCGTCAGCAACGCGCTGTCGAGCCTGCTCATGGCGCAGCTCTCCGAGCACGCCGAGCTGCAGGCCGTCTTCGACGACCTCTTCGACGCGGACGGGGCCGTGATCGAGATGCGGGCGGCGGACGCACTGGTGCCGGACGGGTCGCTCTCGTACCGCGACGTGGTGGCGGCCGCGGCCGCATCAGGAGCGTCGGCCTTCGGCTACCGCATAGGCGCGACGGGCACGGTCACCCTGAACCCGCCGAAGTCGACCACGGTGTCCCTCGGGCCCGACGACCAGGTCGCCCTCATCGCCACCCGCTGAATGGCCGACGGCAAGCACCGGTAGGTTCGCGGGCATGTGCGGCCGCTTCGTCTCCGCCAGCCCGCCCGACCAGATCGCCTCGTACTTCGACGCCGAGGAGCCCGAGGCGGTGCTGCCACCGTCCTACAACGTGGCACCCACGAAGGACGTCTACGCGGTGCTCTCCGACGGTGGTGTGCGCCACGTCGACGCGTTCCACTGGGGCCTCATCCCGCTCTGGGCCAAGGAAGCCAAGATCGGCTCGCGGATGATCAACGCCCGGGCCGAGTCCCTGGCCGAGAAGAACGCCTACAAGTCGGCCTTCCGCAAGCGGCGCTGCCTCATCCCCGCCGACGGCTTCTACGAGTGGCAGAAGACCGGCCCGGCCGCGGGCGCAGCGAAGGGCAAGGGCAAGGCGCCCAAGCAGCCGTACTTCATCTCCCGCCCCGACGGGGAGCCCTACGCGTTCGCGGGGCTGTGGGAGGTGTGGCGCGGGCCGGACAAGGACCAGGAGCCGCTGCGGTCCTGCACGATCATCACGACGTCGCCCAACGATGTCATGGCCAAGATTCACGACCGCATGCCGGTGATCCTCCCCGAGTCGGCGTGGGACACCTGGCTCGACCGCGACAACGACGACCTCGAGCTGCTCGGCAAGCTCCTCGTCCCGGCCGACCCTGCGCTCACGGTCCTGCGCCCGATCTCCACCGAGGTCAACAACGTGCGCAACGACGGCGCGGAGCTGCTCGCCGAGGTCGATCCGTCCGCCCCCGCGGAGGGCACGCTTCTGTGAGCGCGCGCTTGGCTAGCTGGGGACCTCGGCGCGGCCCATCGCTCGGAGGGCCTGGCGGAGGCGCTCGGCGGCGTCGTCGAGGGCTGCGGGCTCGGGGGAGGGGTCAGCCTTGGAGAACGAGAGGTCGGCCTCGGAGTCGATCGGGATGATGTGAAGGTGCGTGTGGGGCACCTCCAGGCCGGCGATGATCAGGCCGACGCGGGTGGGGGAGAAGGCCGTCATCTGGGCCTGCCCGATCACCTGGGCCACCTCCATGCAGCGCCGGGCCAGCGCCGGGTCGAGGTCGAGCCAGTGGTCGACCTCGGCGACGGGCACCACGAGGGTGTGCCCCGGCATGATCGGGTTGATCGTGAGGAACCCCACCACCTCGTCGTCACGCCACACGAAGCGTCCGGGGATCTCGCCGTCGATGATCTTGGTGAAGAGCGTGCTCACGTCGACATCGTAGGGTGACGCCTGTGAGCGACGAGCAGGGGTTGGGCGGCGAGGACCGGATCCTCACGATCCCCAACCTCATAACGGTGGTGCGGCTGTGCCTGCTGCCGGTGTTCCTGTGGCTGCTCTTCGGTCGCGACGACCGTGCTAGCGCGGCGTGGCTGCTCGCAGCGCTGGGCACCACCGACTTCCTCGACGGCTACATCGCCCGGCACTTCAACCAGACGTCCGAGCTGGGCAAGGTCCTCGACCCAGTCGCCGACCGGCTCCTGTTCTTCGTTGGCGTCGGCGCGATCATCGTCGATGACTCTGTGCCCCTCTGGTTCGCGGTGGCGGTCCTGGTGCGGGAGGCCCTGGTGGCGGGCGCCACCCTCGCCCTCGCCGCGCTGGGCGCCCGTCGCATCGACGTCACCTGGTTCGGCAAGGCCGGCACGTTCGGGCTGATGATCGCGTTCCCCCTCTTCCTCGCGTCGCACAGCACCCTCGGGTGGGCGGACATCGCCGATGACCTGGCCTGGGTCGCCGGCGGGCCGGGGCTCGTCCTGGCGTGGGTGTCGGCGGCGATGTACGTGCCGCTGGCCCGACGGGCCCTGCGCGACGGGCGCTCGGACGCCGGTACTGAGAACCCGGGCGCAGGGGTACGGTCGACGCCATGAAGGCCGTGATCATGGCGGGCGGCGAGGGCACCCGCCTGCGCCCCCTGACCTCCAACGCACCCAAGCCGATGATGCCGCTCGTCAACGCGCCGATGATGGAGCACATCGTCACGCTGCTGAAGAAGCACGGCTTCGACGAGATCGTGGTGACGGTGGCCTTCATGGCCAACCACATCCGCACCTACTTCGGCGACGGCTCCGACTTCGGCGTGAAGATGGTCTACGCCACCGAGGAGACGCCGCTGGGCACGGCGGGGTCGGTGCGCAACGCCATGGACGTGCTCGACGAGCGCTTCCTCGTGATCTCGGGCGACGTGCTCACCGACATCGACCTCACCGCCATCGTGCGCCAGCACGAGGAGAACAAGGCGCTCGCAACCATCGGGCTGGTGCGGGTCGACAACCCGCTCGAGTTCGGCATCGTCATCACCAACGACGACGGCTCCATCGAGCGGTTCCTCGAGAAGCCGTCGTGGGGCCAGGTCTTCAGCGACACGATCAACACGGGCATCTTCGTGCTGGAGCCCGAGGTCTTCGACTACATCGAGGCCGACCGGTCAGTCGACTTCTCCGCCGAGGTCTTCCCAGCGCTGCTCGAGGACGGTAAGCCGATCTTCGGTGCCGTGGCGGAGGGCTACTGGGAGGACGTCGGCACCCTCGAGAGCTACCTCGGGGCGCACAAGGACATCCTCGACGGCCGCGTGGAGATCGACGTTCCCGGCTTCGAGATGGGCCACGGCGTGCACATCGGCGAGGGCGCTGAGATCCACCCCGATGCGATCGTCGAGGGCCCCGCCATCCTCGGCGAGAACTGCCGCATCGAGGCCGGGGTGAGGCTGGGCCCCTACACGGTGCTCGGCACCAACGTGAGGGTGCGGGCCAACGCCGACCTCGAGCGCGTGGTCGTGCACGACAACTCCTACCTCGGTGAGGGGGTGCGCCTTCGGGGCGCCACGATCGGCCGCTCCTGCGACCTCCGCGGCGGTGTGCGAGCCGAAGAGGGGGTGGTGCTGGGCGACGAGTGCTTCGTCGGCGAGCAGGCCGTGCTCGCCGCGGGCGTCAAGGTCTACCCGTTCAAGACCGTCGAGGCCGGCGCGGTCATCAACTCCTCGATCGTGTGGGAGTCCCGTGGCTCGCGCTCGCTGTTCGGGCGGGTCGGCGTGGCCGGTCTGGCCAACGTCGACATCACGCCCGAGCTCGCCACGAGGGTGGCCATGGCCTACGCCACCAGCCTCAAGAAGAACGCCACCGTCGTGACGTCCCGCGACTCGAGCCGCTCGGCGCGGATGCTGAAGCGGGCGATGATGGCGGGGCTGAACGCGGCAGGCGTCAACGTGCTCGACCTCGAGGTCGCGTCCGTGCCCGTCACCCGCTACCTGGTGCGCCGGCCCGAGTCGGCCGGCGGCATCACCATCCGCTTGGTCGAGGGCGATCCGCAGTCCTGCGTGATCCGCTTCTTCGACACCAACGGGGCCGACATCACCGAGGACGTGCAGCGCAAGGTCGAGCGGCTCCTCGTGCGAGAGGACTTCCGGCGGGTGTTCCCCGCCGAGATCGGCGACATCGGGTTCCCGCCGAGAGCCCTCGAGCAGTACACGGCGGCTCTGGAGGCCACCGTCGACACCAGCGCGATCCGCGCCGGGCACTTCAAGGCAGTGGTCGACTACGCCTACGGCTCCACGTCGTTCGTCATGCCGAACGTGCTCTCCAAGCTCGGCGCCGACATCCTCGGCGTGAACCCCTACGCGTCCACGGTCGGCGCGCTCAGCTACGACCGGGAATCTCACGCGGCCGAGGTGTCGGCACTGGTGAGGGCATCCGGCGCGCACCTGGGCGCCGTGCTCGACCCCGACGGCGAGCACCTCACCCTCATCGACGACACCGGGCACATCCTCAGCGATCAGGAGGCCCTGCTCGCCTTCCTGACCCTCGTCAGCGGGCACCTGCTCGGCGACACCGTTGCGCTGCCGGTCACCGTCACCAGCCATGCCGAGGCCATCACCGGTCTGTCGAACGTGCGGGTGCGGCGCACCAAGCTGTCCACGCCGGCGCTCATGGACGCCGCGTCCGAGCCCGGGGTCGGCTTCGCGGCGAGCACCGACGGCGGCTACATCCTGCCGGGCTTCCTGCCGGCGTTCGACGCCGCCGCCAGCCTGGTGAAGCTGCTCGAGCTGCTGGCCCGGTCCGGTCAGAGCCTCTCAGCGGTCGTGGAGGGCCTGCCCCGGCCCCACCTCGCCTCCGAGACCGTGGTGACCCCCTGGGACCAGAAGGGGATGATCATGCGCACTCTCGTCGAGATGAGCAAGGACCGCGAGGTCCAGCTGATCGACGGGGTGAAGGTGCGCCACGACTCCGGCTGGGCGCTCGCCCTGCCGGACCCCGAGGAGCCCATCACCCACGTGTGGGCCGAGGCGGCTACCGACGCCGAGGCGCGTGCCCTGGTCAAGGAGTACGCCCGCCGCATCCGCCAGCTGCTGCGCTGAGCGGCAGCGCGGTCGGGATCGCAGCGGAACCCTCAACCGTCCGTCGAGGGTTGCGATAGCCTCCGGCTCATGCAGATCCCCGAGGAGCTCCGGTACTCAGCCGATCACGAGTGGATCAAGGTCGAGGGCGGCGCGGTTCGCATCGGGATCACCGACTACGCGCAGGACGCGCTCGGCGATGTCGTGTTCGTCGACCTGCCAGAGGTCGGCGCCGCGGTCAGCGTGGGGCAGACCATGAGCGAGGTCGAGTCCACCAAGTCGGTCTCCGACATCTACGCGCCGGTCAACGGCACCGTCGCCGAGGTGAACTCCGACCTCGGCGACGCTCCCGAGCGCCTCAACGAGGATCCCTACGGCGAGGGCTGGATCTGCCTGATCACCCTCGACGATCCCAGCCAGGTCGACGGCCTGCTCGACGCCGCCGGCTACCGAGCCCTGGTGGAGGGATAGCGCGGATGCCGGTCACGAAGTGCCCGGCGTGCGGGCACGAGAACCCGACGTCGGCGAACTTCTGCTCGTCCTGCGGCACCGATCTCGTGCCCGGCGGGGAGCACCACACCACGATCGCGGTGGCCGTGCCCGTCGACAGTCCCGCCGAGGAGGTACGGGTCGACCTCGCCGAGCTCGACCCAGGTGTCGGCATGCTCGTGGTCACCCGCGGCCCCAACTCCGGCTCCCGCTTCGCCCTCGACCAGCCGGTCGTGACCGCGGGGCGCCACCCCGACAGCGTCATCTTCCTCGACGACATCACCGTGTCCCGCCGGCACGCCGAGATCCGCAAGACCGACGACGGCTACCGCCTGGCCGACGTCGGCTCGCTCAACGGCACGTACCTCAACCGGGAGCGGGTCGAGGACGCGGCCCTCGCGGATGGCGACGAGCTCCAGATCGGCACGTTCAAGCTGCTGTTCATCGCTGGCCGGCGCTGACCCTCGATGGCCGATCGTTCGCACCTGTCAATCGGTGAAGTCCTGAGCCTGCTCCAGGACGACTTCCCCGACGTGACCATCTCCAAGATCCGCTTCCTCGAGAGCCAGGGGCTCCTCGACCCCGAGCGCACGCCGTCGGGCTACCGGAAGTTCTACGAGGCCGACATCGAGCGGCTGCGGTGGATCCTGCGCCACCAGCGCGACCACTTCCTGCCCCTCAAGGTGATGAAGGACCGCCTCGAGGAGGCGGCCGCCGCCGGGCTGATGGTGCCGCCCGACGAGCCCGCTTCACCCGCCGCCAGCGCAGGACCCGCTGAGGGATCGGAGGCTCCAGCCGCCGCGGCCTCCGCCTCCGATGCCCCGCCT
>DATCYI010000609.1:0-2646 GCA_036570385.1 Acidimicrobiales bacterium
GGCCGTCAAGGCGACACCAGCAGCGAGGGCGCCGAGCGCGGTGGCCAGGAGGGATCGCCAGCGTCGACGCGCCCAAAGGGCGAGCAGACTCGGCACCAGAGCGCCGGCCACGGCCAGGACCAGGAAGCGGCCAGTCGCGCCCGGCGCGGGCTACGAAGTGGTCGACGGACCCGACGGCGACGCCGACGACGACGACATTGATCCCGAGCACGGCTGCGGCGGCGAGGATCGGACGGTGTCTGCAAGGAGCCGTCGGCCCTCGACCTCGTCGGTCGAGAGGTGGAACACCCTTCCGACGCGCCCACGAAGCCATGAGCGGCAGTCGGCGCCGGGCTCGGCGGCGAGCGCGGCTGGGACCTCGGCCGCGACGCCCGTCACGGCCACGCTCCAGCCACAGCATGCGTCAAGGTCGAAGTCATCGACCTCGAGGGTGACGAACTGGCGGGACTCGATCGCGGCGAGGGCGTTGCCGGTGCTGAGCCGGAACACGACGCGGTCACCGTCGAGGGCCACGTTGAGCGGGACGACCCTCGGCACGCCACCGGTCAGATACGCGAGGCGGCCGATGGCAACGGTGGCGAGGAGGTCCAAGCATGCCTGCCGGTCGAGGATCTCGAGCCCGTTGCGATCGGTCCTGGGGACCATTGAGGGTGCCCTCCTTCGTCTTCTGGCAGCCCGCCACTGGCTGGGATGTGAGCGGCGGGGGGGCGAGATCAGCGCCCCTCGCCGTTGCCCGCCATGTCACTGCCCATGTCCATCATGGACTGGCCTCGGCGCATCATCTCCTGACCTGCGTCCATCATCGCCTGGCCGTCGGTCATCATCTGGCGACCCTGGTCGGTCATCTCTGTGTCGCCCAGCGCCTCGCCCCTGTCGACCATCGTCTGGCCGGCGTCGACCATGGCTTGCCCGGCGTCGCGCATCCGCTCGCCGGCGTCGCTCATCTGTTTCGAGTCGTCCATCATGGTCTGGCCGTCGTCCATCATCTGCTGGCCGTTGTCGCGCAGCACCGTGCCGGCGTCTCGGTCGGGCGAGTCGTCGTTGCCGAACGCGGCAAACGTGAGAGCGGCCGTGACCGCCACTACCGCGGCCGCGGCCGCCAGCAACTTCCACCTGTTCATTGCGCTCCTCCTTCTCGTGGCTCTGCTCACCGCGACGACGCGTGCAGCGTGTCCAAGCGCCTCTGGTACTCGTCCTCGTCGATCTCGCCACGGGCGAACCGGTCGGCCAGGATCTCCTCGGGCCCTCGCTCGCTCGGCGTGACGGCGTCCGGGCTCGTGCGGCCTGCGTTGAGGAACAGCCAGGTCACCAGCGTCCAGAACGCGACCATCCCCAGGGACATCACCAGCCAGGCGCCCCAACCCCAGTCTCCGTGTCACGACCACATCGCAGTACCTCCTCATCGAACGACACTTGTGAGTCCATCGAGCCACGGTGGCAGGCCCGCGGCATCCGGGACGACCGCGGATCCGCCGTGCGGCGGACTACGGGTCTCGACCACCACGAGACGTCGCCGCGACGCGCATGGAACGGCTCAACCCACGCGCGCACGAGTCACCCATCGCTCAATCCTCGTCGGCCTACCCGGCGGCGCCGTGCTCCGGCCAGAAGTCGCCAGTGTGAACGTCCTGCACGTAGGCGACCGGGGCGGGTCGACCGGCGGCGATGTCGGCCACTTCGGTCGCCTCTTTGGCGTCCTGACCGGCGACGAGGACGAGGCTGGGATCGCCAGGATCGACCCGCCGCCCCCCAACGCTCCGAGGGACAGGCCGATGAGGAAGCCCAGTGGTGACGCCAGCAGCCCGCGCACCGTCGCCGCGCTTCAGCTAGCGGTGCCCGCAGAATCGCGGATCGTGGCATGCGATCGGGAGGCCTCCCACGTGGCGTAGCCGCCGAGGATGTCGGCCCTCCGGGCGAAGCCCTTCGCCCGGAGGAGCGACGCGGCGACCGAGGAGCGGACGCCGCTGGCGCAGTACACACGACCGTCGGCACGAGCTCGTCGCCGGCTGACCTCCGTAGCTGCCCGCAGCGCCATTCCGGGGTGGGGACGGATGCGGGCGACTGACTGCCAGGGTCACCATCGAGACAAGACAACCTGCTCACCGCGAACCCCTTGGAGGTCGCCATGTTCGTCGCCGTCGTCCACTTCCCTCCCGTGCCCGCCCAGCGGGACGCGGCGTTCCGGGCCTGGTTCGCTTGGTCGAACGAGCAGCTGCGTGACTCGGCCGGTTTGGCCGGCCGGCGCCTGCTGCGTGGCGCTGACGGCGCCTACGTCGGGCTCGTCGAGCACGACAGCGCAGCCACCTTCGCGCAGATGCACGCCAGCCCCGCCGCCAGCGAGGTGCAGCAGCAGCTGCAGGGGATCCTCGAAGGTGAACCGCACGCGGACGTGTACGAGGTCGTGGATGCCGTCCCGGTCGCCGGGTGCTGCGGCGGTACCCGGGGTGACGAGGCCACGGCCGCGGACAGGACAGTCGAGGTGGGTGCAGCCGCCGAGGGCGGCTGCTGCCAGGCGTCATAGCCGGCCCGCGTCAGCGGGGCAGGAGGCCGCCGCCGGCGAACGCGTCGAGCAACGGTTGCGGGCCGAGCGACGGGGGTGCCAGCGGCGGAAGTCGGCTGGAGCGAGATCCTCGCCGTGTTCGCCTT
>DATCYI010000610.1:0-9021 GCA_036570385.1 Acidimicrobiales bacterium
CTGCGGCGCTGGCGCGAGACAGCCGCCCGCGCCGCTCGCATCGAGCCGCAAGCGGTGCTCGCCGACCACGTCCTGGCGCGGGTCGCCGCCGCCGAGCCCACCTCGGTCGAGGAGCTCGGCGCGATCCGAGGCGTCGGTCCCCTGCTCGCCACGCGCTTCGGTGACGCGATCATGCGGGCCATCCGGCTGGAGGATGCAGGAGTGGACGAGGCGTGAGGTTCTCCGTGGCCCAGGTGTTCGCCACCGACGCCGATCGGGTGTGCGCGGCGATGGCGAGCGAGGAGCTCTACCGCTCGATGCCCGAGCTGCCGAAGCTGTCGCAGCCGGAGGTGCTGGCGCGCCACGAGGACGACGGCACAGTCGAGCTCCTCATCCGCTACCGCTTCGACGGCGACCTCTCGTCAGCGGCGCGCGCTGTGCTCGACCCAAGCCGCCTCTCGTGGGTCGAGCGCTCGGTGCACGAGGTCGCCGGCCGATCGGGCAGCTTCACCATGGAGCCCGACCACTACGGCGACAGGTTCCGCTGCACGGGGACGTTCCGCTACGACGAGACGGGCGAAGGCTGCGTCCGCCACATCGAGGGCGACCTGCGCGTGCGGGCCCCGCTCGTCGCCGGCACCGTCGAGCGAGCGATCATCTCGGGCCTCCGCGAGCACCTGGAGCACCAGGCACCCGCGATCGACGCCCTCCTGCTCCCCTGAGCGGGCTCCGCGCCCTCAGGGCTCCTCGGGTGGGGCGGCGGCCTCGGCCTGCTGGGCGGCGCGCTGCTCCATCATCTGGGCGAAGCGCGCCCCGTCGATGGAGATGAACAGGGCCTCGGCCTCGGCGCAGAGCCGATAGCCGGCGTAGAGCTCGCCCCGGGTGAGGATCTTGCGACCGCTCACGCTCTCGAGCCGGCCCTCGAAGCGCAGCTCGGTGTGCAGCGGGGTCGGCGAGCGGTAGTGGACGACGAGGCGCCCGGTCATCCCCGGTGCTCCCGACAGCGACTGCGCTGAACCGAGGACCTCGTCGAAGGCCGCGGCCACGAAGCCACCGTGCACGCAGCCCGGCGGGCCCTCGTAGGCCGCCGAGAAGGTGGCGCGACCGATGATGCAGTCGTCGAGCAGCTCGAGCTCGATGGGCGGAGCCAGCGGGTTGGCCCGCCCGAGCATCGGGCTGTGGTCGAAGAAGCCGAACGGCTCGCCGGCGTTGGCCGACTCGGCGAAGCCCTCGTAGATCGAGCCGTAGGGGTGCTGCTCGAGCGTGGCCACGACCTCGCTCAGCTGGTCGGCCGCCGCCGAGATCAGCTCGATCGGTGCGCTGGTCTGGACGAGCCGGTGCAGCACGCCGCGCACCGCGTCGGCGAGGCGGAAGAGCTCGCCGCGTCGGGGCGTGACCGTCGACTGGTTGAGCTGCTCGAGCCGGTTGGCCCAGTCGGGTGAGCCAGGAGCGAGCCTGGCGAGCTCGTCGTCGTTCACGATGCGGCCGCCGTCTGGACGACCAGCGGCGCGTGGTCCGATGGCGTCTTGCCCTTGCGGGCGTTGCGGTCGATCAGCGTCCACTCGACCGCCTCCGCGTAGGGCTGCGAGCCCAGCACGAGGTCGATGCGCATGCCGATCCCCTTGTGGAAGTTGCCGGCCCGGTAGTCCCACCACGAGTAGAGCCGCTCGGTGTCCGGGAAGCGGTCGCGGAACACGTCGGTGAGACCCCAGTCGAGCAGGCGACCAAGAGCCTTGCGCTCCGGCTCGCTCACGTGCGTCACGTCGACGAGGGACGCGGGATCGCGGACGTCGAGGTCCGACGGCGCGATGTTGAAGTCGCCGCACACGGCCACCGGCTTGCTCGGATCCGCGGTGATGTCGAGGTGGCCGAGGAGCCGCTCGAGCCAGCGGAGCTTGTACTGGTAGTGCTCGTGGTCGATGGCCCGGCCGTTGGGCACGTAGGCGCTCATCACCCGGACACCACCGCAGGTGGCGGTGATGAGGCGAGCCTCGGGGTCCGGGCCGTCGTCGTCGGCGAAGCCGTCGACCACGTCGTCGAGCCCGACGCGGCTCAAGATGGCGACGCCGTTCCAACGGCCCTCGCCGTGGTGCGCGCTCTCGTAGCCGAGCGCGGAGAACGCCATGGCCGGGAAGGCGCTGTCGGCCAGCTTCGTCTCCTGCATGCAGACGACGTCTGGCTGGCACTCGACCAGCCACTGCTCCACTCGCTCCAACCGGGCCTTGAGCGAGTTCACGTTCCAGGTGACGAGGCGCACGGCCTCGACGCTACCGGCCGTCGGGCGCGGCTGGTGACCCGACGTCCTGCCAACGGGGACGGTCCGATGTGCCATCGGCACGTCGGACGCGCCCCCTCGGTGCAGGCAAGCCCCTTCGCCTCACGCGGAGGGGGCTCAGCGCTTCTTGGCCGGTGCCTTCTTCGCTGCGGTCTTCTTGGCCGGTGCCTTCTTGACCGCGGCCTTCTTGGCCGGTGCCTTCTTCGCTGCGGTCTTCTTGGCCGGAGCCTTCTTCGCCGCAGTCTTCTTCGCCGGAGCCTTCTTGGCTGCGGTCTTCTTGGCTGGGGCCTTCTTGGCCGTCGCCTTCTTGGCAGGTGCCACCCGTTCCTCCTCTGGTTGGTCTGGTACGGGATAGTTGGTCGCCTCGGTCTCGGCGGGCTCAGCCACCGGGACTGGGACGACACCTGGGATGGCCAGGTCGACACCGCGGCGTGGGGTGTCGAACGCATGGACCACGAACTGGTAGCGCACGCCGGAGCTCAGCACCTCGCGCGCGCTTCGGGGGGCGGGGTCGCCGAGGTGCTTGAGGGGCAGGTAGCAGCGTGCGCCCTCGGCGAGGATGTAGGCGCCGTGCGAGGCGAAGCGCTCGACCTCGCCCTCGACGGTCGAGCCGACCGGGTGGCTGGCCACGAACTCGATGAACGGCAGCGCCTCGTTGTAGGGCTCCACGTTGCTCCCGCCGCCACCGCTGCTGGTGCTGCGACGCTTGCGCCCGCGGCCTTCGCCGTCGGAGGCGAGCTCGGCGCCCTTGGCCGGCTTCGCGGCGTCGTCGGACTTCGAGTCCGTCGGCTCCGCGCTGGCTTCGTCGGATCCCCGCTTGCGGCCACCGCGACCGGAGCCAGACCGTCGACCACCGCGGCCTTCGCCGCTCGAGCGAGGACCGCGAGGCTCGGGACCGGTGCTGGCCTTCGTCGACGTGGAGGTGGAGGGCGACGCGGCCTTGGCGGCGCGCTTGGCGTCGCTCACCGAGCGCCGGCTGAGCGGACCCCGCACCGGGGACCGCTCCATGAAGACCCAGCCGACGTGAGGCACGGGCTTGCCACCGATGAGGCGACCCTGGTCGAACAGCCAGCCGTACTGGCCGTGGAACTCCTGGAAGGAGTCGTTCGACAAGACGACAGCGTCGGCGCGATCCGCGATCTGGAGCACGAAGGCATCGCCGCGGCCGATGACGCCCGCCGGCGGCGAGATCACCTCGCCCGCCTGGATGGCCTCCTCGAAGAGCTCGCGCTCGGACTCGTCGATCCGGTTCGGGAACGACGCGTCGACGACGACCGTGACCGTCTCAGGCTCGAACTCGGCGATGTAGGCGCGCACCGCTTCGTCGAGCTGCTGAAGGCTCGGCAGGTTGCGGCCTTCGGTGGCCAGGTTGGATCCGTCGACAACGACGTGGGTGACCGTCATTCGAATGGCAAGTCAACCAGAGCCGCTGCGGTCACCGGAGGATGGTGCAACAGATCGCGCCGCGCCGCCACCTCACGCCTCCACCGTCTCGCGCCTCGCGGTCCGAGCGAGACCGCAACCTACGATGCCCGAGTGCCCATTCGAGCGACCTTCTTCGACTTCGGCGGCGTGATCCTGTCGAGCCCCTTCGAGGCGTTCAACGCCTTCGAGGAGCGCAACGGCCTCCCGCGCGACTTCATCCGCACCATCAACTCGACGAACCCGGACACCAACGCCTGGGCTCGCTTCGAGCGCAGCGAGGCGACCTTCGACGAGTTCTGCGAGCTCTTCGAAGCGGAGTGCCGCGAGCAGGGTCACGTGGTCACGGCCCGCGACCTGATGGGGCTCCTCTCCGGCGAGGTGCGCCCAGCGATGGTCACGGCAGTGCGGCGCTGCCGTGAGGCGGGCTTCGTGACGGCGTGCCTCACCAACAACTGGCTCCACTTCGGCGAGCGCGCGCCCGGCGAGCGACTCGACGGCTACGACGAGGCCCTCTCCCTGTTCGACCACATCGTCGAGTCGAGCCGTACCGGCGTCCGCAAGCCCGACCCGCGCTTCTACGAGATCGCCTGCGAGCTCGCCGAGGTCGATCCCACCGAGGCCGTCTTCCTCGACGACCTCGGCGTGAACCTGAAGCCGGCCAAGGCCATGGGCATGACCACCATCAAGGTGATCGATCCCGCCATCGCCCTCAAGGAGCTGGAGGCCGTGGTCGGCATCCCGCTCGCCTGACCTCCGCGTCAGCCGGCGAGCTCGTCGGACCCGAGCTGCATGGCTTCGTACTCGGTGCCGGTGTCCTCCCAGTCCTCGAACTGGATGGCACCCATCTCGGTGAAGCGCTGGCGGAGCCAGCCGTCGCCGGCGTCGAGCAGCCCGAGCTTCTTGCAGTTCGGCACGATCTTCGAGAACAGCATCACCTGGAACATCGCCCGGCTCGGGTCGTTGACGACGAAGGGCAGCACCGTCTTGGCGTCGAGGCCCATGCGCTCCCACACCTCCTGCTGGAGGAAGCGGTCACGCATGCGCACCGCCGCCTCGAACGCGAACTCCTGGCGCTCGCGCAGCTCGGCGTTGGTCAGCTCCTGGTAGTGCTCCTTCAGGCTGAGCACGCCGAACGCCACGTGGCGCGCCTCGTCGCTCATCACGTAGCGGAGCAGCTTCTTGAGCAGCGGATCGGGCGTCATCTGCTGCATGAACCCGAACGCCGCGAGCGCTAGGCCCTCCACCATGATCTGCATCCCGAGGTAGGTCATGTCCCACCGGGAGTCCTCGATGATGTCGTCGAGGAGCATCTTGAGGTGCGCGTTGATCGGGTAGTGGCCCTCGAGCTTCGTGTCCAGGTACTTGGCGAACACCTCGACGTGACGGGCCTCGTCCATCACCTGGGTGGACGCGTAGTACTTCGCGTCGATCCACGGCACCGTCTCCACGATCTTGGCGGTGCAGACGAGAGCGCCCTGCTCGCCGTGGAGGAACTGGCTCAGCGTCCAGTTGTCGCCCTGGATGGCGAGGTCGATCCACTCCTTCTCGCCCCACTTGGCGAAGGGCGTGCCGGTGTAGTCGTTGTTGACAAGGCCCTCGAACTGGGCGCGCTGGAGAGCGGCGTTCTTCTCGAGGTCGACCTCCGTGTCCCACGGCAGGTCGGTCTCGCCGTTCCACTGAGCGCCTTTGGCCTTCTCGTAGAGCTTGTTGAGCGCCGGGCGGGCGCCCTTCTCGTAGTCCCACGTGAAGATGGCGTCGGCGTTGTCGCGCACGGCGTGGATCGCCTCGTCGACGTCGGTGTTGGTGATCGAGAGGATCGCCTCGAGGTCGTCGACCTCATCGCGCCCGATCAGGTCAGCGTTGCTGGCAGGTGCTTCCGACACTGAGTCCCCCTTGTCCGGATCGCCCCATCTTCTACGGGGCGAGCGCCGGCGTAAAGGACGTTCAGACGGCGAGTGCTGCGGAGATCAGCTGCGCCTGCTCCTGGCCGTGGATGGCGTGCGAGCCGGTGGCGGGGCTGCCCGACTCGTGGCGCGACACCCGCATGATCCGATGGGAGTCCTCGAAGCGCTCGTAGAGGCTGCCCTTGGCGAAGTTCCAGGCGCCCATGTTCTCGGGCTCCTCCTGCAACCACACGACCTCGGTCGCGTTGGGGTAGCTGGCGACGATCTCGGCGAGCTGCTCGAACGGCCAGGGGTAGAGCTGCTCGACCCGGACGACGGCCACCGGCGCACCGGCGGAGTCTCGTGCGGCGATCGCCTCGTGCCCGATCTTGCCGGAGGCGAGGACCACGCGCCGGACGCCGTCGCGGTCGGTGACGAACGGATCGTCGATGGTCTCGCGGAACGACCCGGTGAGCAGCTCGTCGACGGAGCTGCGCGCCGGCTTGGCCCGCAGCAGCGACTTGGGCGTGAAGATCACCAGGGGCTTGCGGACGCTGCGGTGGATCTGGCGGCGCAGCAGGTGGAAGATCTGCGAGCTCTGGGTGCAGTTGGCGACCTGGATGTTGTCCTCGGCGCACAGCGTGAGGAAGCGCTCGACCCGTGCCGAGGAGTGCTCGGGGCCTTGGCCCTCGTAGCCGTGGGGCAGGTACATCACGAGGCCGGACGTCTGATTCCACTTGTCCTCGGCGGCCACCAGGAACTGGTCGACGATCGTCGACGCGCCGTTCCAGAAGTCGCCGAACTGGGCCTCCCACACCACGAGCGAGTCCTTGGCCACGACGGAGTAGCCGTACTCGAACCCGAGCGCGGCGTACTCGGAGAGCAGCGAGTCGTAGATCCAGAACTTGCCCTGCTCCGGCCCGAGGTGGGCCAGCGGAGCGTGCTCGTCGCCGTTGGTGTGGTCGACGAGGACCGCGTGGCGGTGGCTGAAGGTGCCGCGCCGCGTGTCCTGGCCGGCGATGCGCAGGTCGGTGCCCTCGAGCAGGAGCGAGCCGTAGGCGAGCGCCTCGGCCAGCGCCCAGTCGACCTCGCCTTCGGCCCACATCTTGTCGCGGGCGGTGAACTGCTTGGCCAGCTTCGGGTGGACGCTGAACCCCTCAGGGGTGCTCGACAGCACCGAGTAGATGCGGTCGAGCGACTCCCTCGGGACACCCGTGGGCACAGGCGGCAGCACCCCGACCGCCGGGCGCGGAGCGCGAGCGGCCGTGTCCTTCGCGGGAGCGGACTGGCGCGTCTCGTCGAGCGCCTGCTGGAGGCGGCTGTGGTAGTCGTCGAGCGCCTTCTCGGCCTCGTCGAGCGAGAGCTGGCCGCGCTTCACGAGCGACTCGGTGAACAGCTTTCGCACGGACCGGCGATCGTCGATCTTGGCGTACATCAGCGGCTGCGTGTAGCTGGGGTCGTCGCCCTCGTTGTGACCGTGGCGCCGGTAGCAGACCATGTCGATCACGACGTCCTTGTGGAACCGCTGCCGGTAGGCGAAGGCGAGGCGCGCCACGCGCACGCAGGCCTCGGGGTCGTCGCCGTTCACGTGGAAGATCGGCGCCTGGACCATCTTCGCGACATCGGTGGAGTAGTAGCCGGTGCGGGCCGACTCAGGCGTGGTGGTGAAGCCGATCTGGTTGTTCACCACGACGTGGATCGTGCCGCCCACGCGGTAGCCCTTGATGTCGCTCATGTTGAGCGTCTCGGCCACCACGCCCTGGCCCGCGAACGCGGCGTCGCCGTGCATGAGCACGGGCAGCACCGAGTACGCCTCGGGGTCGTTGATGGCGTCCTGCTTGGCCCTGACCATGCCGACCACGACGGGGTCGACCGCCTCGAGGTGGCTCGGGTTGGCGGCCAGCTCGACGGTGATGTCCTTGCCGGAGCGGCCGACGAACTTGCCGACCTGCCCGAGGTGGTACTTCACGTCGCCGGAGCCCTGCATCGAGTCGGGGTCGACCTGGCCCTCGAACTCCTTGAAGATCTGGTCGTAGCTCTTGCCCACGATGTTTGTGAGCACGTTGAGGCGCCCGCGGTGGGGCATGCCGATCACCGCGCCGTCGAGGTCGTGGTCGGCCGCCGCCTCGAGGATCGCGTCGAGGATGGGTATGGCCGACTCCGCGCCCTCTAGGCCGAAGCGCTTCTGTCCGACGTACTTGGTGGCGAGGAACTTCTCGAAGGCCTCGGCCGAGTTGAGCCGCTCGAGGATGTGCCGCTGGTCGTCGAGCGGCAGCTCGGGCAGGACGCCCTCGACGTTGTCCTGGATCCAGCGCTGCTCGTCGGGATCCTGGATGTGCATGTACTCGATGCCGATGGTGCGGCAGTACGCGTCGCGCAGCACGTGGAGGATGTCGCCCAGCGCGAGCCGCTCCCGGCCGGCGAGGCCACCGGTGAGGAACTCCCGGTCGAGGTCCCAGATGGTGAGGCCGTAGGTGGCCGGATCGAGCTCGGTGGGCATGTCGGGCTCGCGCCAGCGCAGCGGGTCGAGGTCGGCGATGAGGTGCCCGCGGACGCGGTGCAGCCGGATCAGGTTGGCCACCGCCATCTGCTTCTCGAGCATGGCCTGCTCGCGGTCGATGGGGTTGACGTCGCGGCGCCACAGCACCGCTTCGTAGGGGACCTCGAGCGCCCGGAAGACCTCGTCGTAGAAGCCGTCGGCACCGAGGAGCAGCTCCTCCACCCGCTTGAGGAAGAGGCCCGACTCCGCACCCTGGATGATGCGGTGGTCGTAGGTGGAGCTGATCGTGATGACCTTGGAGATGCCGAGCTCGGCGAGCGTGACCGGGTCGGCCGCCTTCCACTCGGTCGGGTAGTCGAGGCTGCCGACGCCGATGATCAGGCCCTGGCCCGGCATCAGCCGCGGCACCGACTGGTAGGTGCCGATGGTGCCGGGGTTGGTGAGGCTGACGGTGCCACCCGCGAAGTCGTCGGGCGTGAGCTTGTTGGAGCGGACCTTGCGGATGAGGTCCTCGTAGGCGCCCCAGAAGCCCCGGAAGTCGAGCGTGTCGGCATCGCGCACCACGGGGACGAGCAGCGACCGCGAGCCGTCGGACTTCTCGATGTCGACAGCTATGCCCAGGCCCAGGTGCTCGTGGCGGATGACCCGCGGCTTGCCGTCGGCATCGGTGGCGTAGCTGGCGTTCATCACGGGCACGGTGTCGTGGATGGCGCGCACGACGGCGAAGCCGATGATGTGGGTGAAGGAGATCTTCCCGCCGCGGGTGCGCCCGAGGTAGCCGTTGATGATCTTGCGGTTGACCTCGAGCAGCTTGGCCGGCACCTGGCGGTAGCTGGTGGCGGTCGGGACCGAGAGGCTGGCCTCCATGTTGGCGACGATGCGGGCGCCGGCGCCCTGGATCGGTTCGCCCGGTGGCTCCTGCTCGGTGGCGGCCGGCGCCGGAGCGGCAGCGGCCGGCT
>DATCYI010000611.1:0-2700 GCA_036570385.1 Acidimicrobiales bacterium
GGCGTGACGCCGACCACCGCCAGCGGCGGGCCCACCGGCGCCGGGGCCCGCTGGGCCTGCAGGTCGACGTACTCCGGCTGCGAGGGCTGGGGCACGTCGGTATCGGGGGCCTCGTGCATGAGCGTGCGGAACGTGCGGTTCACCCATCCGATGATGGGTTCGACGGTGCGGAAGTTGGCGGTGAGCTCCACCGCCCCGCCGGCCTCGGGCGCGAAGCGCTCCCGCGCCTCGAGGAAGGTGGCGATGTCGGCCCGGCGGAACCGGTAGATCGACTGCTTGGGGTCGCCGACCACGAAGAGCCGGCCGGGGCTGACGTCGACGTCGTGCCAGCGTTCGGCGTCGGCGGTGTCTGGGTCGACGGCGGCGATGCGCACGGCGAGCTCGATCTGGATCGGGTCGGTGTCCTGGAACTCGTCGAGCAGGAGCCGCTGGTAGCGCTCGTGCAGCGACGCCCGCACCACCGGGCCCTGCTCAGGGTGGCGCAGCACCTTGCGGGCCAGCACCAGCAGGTCGTGGAACTCGAGGCGGCCGTCTTCCCGCCGGGCCTCGGCCGCTGCGATCGTGTGGCGCCGCAGGGCGGTGCCGAGGTGGTGGGCGCAGGCGTCGAGTACGCCGCCGTGCACCGCAGCAACCGCCTCGTGCACGGCTTGGATCTGGGAGTGGACCTGGTCCTTGCAGCCCCGCCAGGAGCCGCCCCGCCCGGCGTTGCGGCGGTACTTGGGCAGCGGCGCCACGAGCACCTCGAGCAGGTCGAGGTCGTCGGGCCCGGTACGCCCGAGCAGCTCCCCGTAGCCGAGCAGGTCGCGGACCATCGTGAGCAGCGGGTCGGAGTCGTCGATGCACTGGTCGGCCAGCTCGACCAGCAGGCGCAGCTCCTCGTGGACCTTGGGGAGCAGCTCGGCCACGGCGGGTGGCGGGGGACAGGAGTCGGGCACCAGCTCTTCGACGAGGTCCCACGACTCGTCGAAGGCCAGGGCCAGAGACCGAAGCTTGGCCGGTCCGACGTCGGCCGCGTGGAGCAGCAGGATCGTGCGCTCGAGGTCGGGGTCGTCGAGGATCTGGTCGAGCACGTGGGCCCACCGCCGGTCGAAGGCCACGGCCGACGACACCTCGTCGAGCACCTCCACCCGTGGGGGCAGGCCGGCCTCGACGGGGTGCTCGGTGAGCAGGCGCTGGGCGAAGGCGTGGAGCGTGCCGATGGCGGCGCCGTCGAGCTGCGCGAGTGCGCTCCGGCACCGCTCGACCACGACGGAGTCGGGGTTGGTGGCGACCTCTTCGAGCTTGCGGCGCACGCGGTCGCGCAGCTCGGCGCCGGCCTTCTCCGTGAAGGTGATGGCCGCCAGGTGCCGGAGCTCGACCGTGCCCGTGGTGACCAGGGCCACGACCCGGTCGACGAGCGCGGTGGTCTTGCCGGACCCGGCACCCGCCTCCACGAACAGCGTGGTGTCGAGGTCGGTGCGGATCCGCTCGCGGGCGGCCTCGTCGGGCGGGAGCGGACGGGCCGCCACGGGATCGGACGCAGCGGTCATGCCGGCACCTCCTCGGGCTCGGGCTCGGCCATCGCCGCGTACTCGGCCAGGAGGGGGTCGTGGCGCTTGCGCTCCCACTGCCGGCGCAGCTCGGCGGTGCCCAGGCCGTCGGGATCGCAGGTGTGGCAGTCGACCCAGAGGAAGGTCGACAGCTCGCCGGGGTGCGGGGGGAACACGCCGCCCTCGATGCCCCGCACGATCACGTCGAGCACCTCGATGGTGGTCTCGAGCACCTCGTCGGTGATGTCGTAGCCGGCCCGCTCGAAGCGGCCCCGGGTGGTGGCGAACCAGTACTCGGCTCGCACCGGCGCGCTCTGGTCGCCCGCGGCGAGGCGTCCGGCGAGGCCGTAGATCGGCAGCTGGAGCTTGGTGCCGCCCACCACCGGGTTGTCGCCGTCGAGGTTCTTGTAGGCCGAGGCGGAGCCCGTCTTGTAGTCGACGACGTGCACGGTGCCGTCGGCGCCCATGTCGACCCGGTCGATCCGCCCCCGCACCCGCAGCGTGCGCCCGTCGGGCAGCGCCACCTCCACCGCGGGCAGCGCCTCGCCCACGAAGCCGAACCCGAGCTCGGCGGCGTGGGCTGCGGTGCCGTGCGCAGCCCGGTGCTGGGAGTCGTGCAGGAGGGTGCGGTCGAGGTCGGCCAGGATCCGGCGCCGGTCGCGGGTCCAGAAGATGGCCCGCCCGACCAGGCCCTTGGCCTCATAGGAGTCGCACAGGGCCGACCCGATCTGCTGGAGCAGGGCGCGATCGGCGTCGGTCCAGGGCTGCCCGGGCCCCGGGCGCTGCGAATCCGGCCGGGCGAGCACGTCGAGCAGGAACCGCTCGAGGGCGTCGTGGATCAGGCTGCCCTTGTCGAGCGGCGTGATCATGAGGTTGTCCTCGGGGTTCTCGATCGGGGCGGCGCGCAGCAGGTCTTCCACGAGGTGGCGATGGGGGCAGGCGGCCCAGCGCTCGAGGCGGGTGGGCGACGTGATGCGCTCCACGGGGGAGGGGACGGGCAGCGCGGACAGGTTGCCGTCGAAGCGGGTGAAGTCGCTGCTGCGTCGGCTGGAGATGACGTCCCAGCCGAGGGCGGTGCGGGCGTCGTCGGTGGCCGCGAGCAGCCCGCCGGCGGCCAGCAGGGCACGGAGGCGGTGTTCCTGAGCGGTGGACGGCACCGGCACGTGGCGCA
>DATCYI010000612.1:0-3190 GCA_036570385.1 Acidimicrobiales bacterium
GCTGGCGCTGTTCGGCGACATCGCCGAGGCGCGACTGCGCATGGTCGACCTGATCGCGGAGCTCAACGACCACACAGAGGTCGAGGAGACCGCCCTGTTCCCAGCCATGCGCGAGTCGACGATGGAGCTGACCGCGGCATCCCTCGTGGCTGACCACCGTCGCCTCGACGCTCTGATCGAAGAGGCCGACGAGGCGAGCGACGCGGCCTGGCCGAGCATCGCCGTGGAGCTGCTCGCGGTGCTGGCCGACCACATCCGCCGCGAGGAGTACGACGTCTTCCCCGCCGCCGTGCAGCTGGTGCCGCCGGCCCGCTGGGACACCGCGGTACCCCACGCCCAGCCCGCCTGATCGCCGCCGGCGACGTCTGACGCACCGTCCCCTGTGGGACGGTGAAGGGCATGCTCATCGAGGACTACGCCCTGATCGGCGACACCCAGACCGCCGCACTGGTCGGGCGGGACGGCTCGATCGACTGGCTCTGCCTCCCCCGGTTCGACTCGGGCGCCTGCTTCGCGGCGCTGCTCGGCGACCGCTCGAACGGGCGCTGGCGCATAGCGCCCGAGGCCGAGTCGGTGCGGGTGGAGCGCCGCTACGTGCCCGGCACGCTCGTGCTGGAGACGACGTTCCACACGCCTGAGGGCACGGTGCGACTGATCGACTGCATGCCGATCCGCGGCACGGCGCCCGACGTGGTGCGCGTCGTCGAAGGCGTGTCGGGAGCGGTGCCCATGGCGATGGACCTCGTCGTGCGCTTCGACTACGGCTCGACGGTGCCGTGGGTTCGTCGGCTCGACGGCACGCTCTCGCTGGTGGCTGGGCCCGACGCGCTCGAGCTGGCGACACCCGTCCCGCTGCACGGCGAGAACCAGTCCACCAAGGCGGCCTTCACCGTGCGACCCGGCGACCGGGTGCCGTTCGTGCTCACCTGGCACGAGCCCACCGAGCCGCTGCTCCACCGCGCCGACCCCGACCATGCGATCCCCGACACGATCGCATGGTGGGAGACCTGGTCGCAGCAGTGCACCGCCCACGGGCGCTGGCACGACGACGTCGTCGGGTCGCTCGTCACCCTCAAGGCCCTCACCTACGCGCCGACCGGGGGCATCGTGGCCGCGCCCACCACGTCGCTGCCAGAGGTGCTCGGCGGCGTCCGCAACTGGGACTACCGCTACTGCTGGCTGCGCGACGCCACCTTCACGCTGCAGGCGCTGCTCAGCGCCGGGTACGACGCGGAGGCGATCGCCTGGCGGGACTGGCTCGTGCGTGCCATCGCCGGCGACCCGACCCAGCTGCAGATCATGTACGGCGTGGCCGGCGAGCGTCGGCTGCCCGAGCTCGAGCTGCCGTGGCTGGCCGGCTACGAGGGCAGCGCTCCCGTGCGGATCGGCAACGGTGCCGCCCAGCAGCGCCAGCTCGACGTGCCCGGAGAGGTGATGGACGCCCTCCACCAGGCGCGCACCGAGGGCATCCCGCCCGACCCACAGACCTGGGCGGTGCAGCGCGCTCTGCTCGACTGGCTCGAGTCCGGCTGGCGCCAGCCCGACATGGGCCTGTGGGAGTCGCGCGGCGACCCCCGCCACTTCGTGCACTCGAAGGTGATGTGCTGGGTCGGCTTCGACCGCGGCATCCGTGCGGTCGAGGCCTTCGGCGCCGACGGCCCGGCGCAGCGATGGCGGGCCCTGCGCGACGAGGTGCACGCTGAGGTGTGCCGGGACGGCTGGGACCCGGCGCGGCGCACGTTCACGCAGTCGTACGGCTCGACCGAGCTCGACGCCAGTCTGCTCATGATCCCGATGGTGGGGTTCCTGCCGCCCGACGACGAGCGCGTCGTCGGCACCATCGAGGCGGTGCAGCGCGAGCTCAGCGTCGACGGCTTCATCGAGCGATACCCGACCAGCACCGGGACGTCGGTCGACGGCCTGCCGGGGCGCGAGGGCGCCTTCTTGCTCTGCACGTTCTGGATGGCCGACGCGCTGGCCCTCATCGGCCGGATCGACGAGGCCACTGCGCTGTTCGAGCGGCTGCTCGCCCTGCGCAACGACGTGGGGCTCCTCGCCGAGGAGTACGACCCGGTGGCCGGTCGCCAGCTCGGTAACTTCCCGCAGGCGTTCAGCCACGTCGGCCTGGTGAACACCGCGCTCAACCTCACAGAGGTGGCCGGTCCGACAACGCGGCGGAAGGCGGCCGGATGCGAGCGATGACCGTGATCCCGGGAAGCTCCGGGAGCGCCGCGGTGAGCTCGTTCGAGGGTCCGGTGGGCAGCGGCGACGTGCTCGTCGCGGGAGTGGCGGTCGGCATCTGCGGCACCGACGTGGAGATCGCCGACGGGCTCTACGGCACCGCTCCCGAGGGAGCCGACCGGCTGGTGCTCGGGCACGAGTCGCTGGGGCGGGTGCTGGAGGCGCCGGCCGGCAGCGGCCTCGCTCCGGGCGACCTGGTGGTCGGCATCGTGCGGCGGCCCGACCCGGTGCCCTGCGCAGCGTGCGCCGTCGGGGCCTGGGACATGTGCACGAACCACCTCTACACCGAACGCGGCATCAAGGAGCTGCACGGCTTCGGCGCCGAGGAGTGGCGCATCGAGGCCGAGTACGCCGTGCCGGTGCCGGGTGAGCTGGGCGAGCTCGGCGTGCTGCTCGAGCCGACCAGCGTCGTGGCCAAGGCCTGGGACCACATCGACCACGTGCTCGCCCGATCCCCCGTCGTGCCCCGCACCGCGCTGGTTACGGGCGCGGGGCCGATCGGTCTGCTCGCCGCGCTGCTCGCCACCCAGCGGGGGCTCGACGTGACGGTGCTCGACCGCGTCGTCGACGGTCCCAAGCCGGCTCTGGTGGCTGCGCTGGGCGCGGCGTACCACGCTGGCGCCGTCGCCGACCTGCCGCCGGCCGACATCGTCGTCGAGTGCACGGGCGCTCCACCGGTGGTGGCCCAGGCCATCGCCCGCAGCGCGCCGTCCGGCGTCACCTGCCTCACGGGCGTGTCGAGCGGTGGCCGCACGCTGGAGATCGACCTGGGAGCTGTCAACCGCAGGATCGTGCTGGAGAACGACGTCGTGTTCGGCTCCGTCAACGCGAACCGCTCTCACTACCAGCAGGCCGTCGCCGCTCTCTCCGCCGCCGACCCCACGTGGCTCGGCGGCCTGATCACCCGCCGCGTCCCCCTGACCCGGTGGACCGACGGCCTCACCCGCCA
>DATCYI010000613.1:0-3838 GCA_036570385.1 Acidimicrobiales bacterium
TGGTCGCCGCCGGGGCCGCCGTGGCGGTGGCCATCGGCGCCGTCGTCGTGGCGCTCGTCGCATCCGACCTGCTCGTGCAGCTCGTCGTCGGCGACCGCTACAGCTCCATCAACCCGCTCGTCGCTCCCTACCTGGCCGGCATGGGCGCGCTGGGCGTGGCCCGGGTGCTGGCCGCCCACCACTGCGGTGCGGGCGCCGGTCGTCGCGTCGCTTGGGTCGTGGGGGCCGTGATGGTCGCTCACGCGGTCGGCATCCTCGGCTTTGCTCGCACCCCCGGTCAGGTGGTGGCCGTGTCGACCATCTCGCTGATGGGCGCAGCCACCGTCCTGGCCATGCCGGTGCGGGCGCGGGCGGCAGCTCTCGGCGAGACGGCGCCAGAGGTCGTGCCCCCGGTGTCGCGGGAGCCGTGGGCCGGGCGCGACGCCTGGCTGCTGCTCGGTGCCACCGCGGTCGCCGTCGTGCTGCGCCTGGCCACCGAGCGGAGCTTCTGGATCGACGAGGCGGTCAGCGTCGCCCAGGCTCAGATGTCGCTCGGCGGCATGATCGACAACCTGCGCGCCACCGACGTGCACCCGCCCCTGCACCACCTGGTGCTGTGGGGCACCAGTCGGGTCATCGGAATCAGCGAGCTGTCCATGCGGCTCCCCTCCATCGTCTTCGGCGCCGCTCTGGTGCCGGTCATGTACGGCGCCGCCAAGGCGGCGTTCGACCGTCGCACCGCGCGGGTGGCAGCCCTGCTGGTCGTTCCGGCGCCGTTCCTCGTCTGGTACAGCCAGGAAGCGCGGATGTACTCGCTGTTCATGCTGATCGGCGTGGCCGGCGTCTGGGCTCAGATCGTCGCCCTCCGCACCGGCCGCACCCGGGCGTGGGTGGCGTGGGGCGTGCTGTCCGCCCTGCTGATCTGGACGCAGTGGTTCGCGCTGCTCCCCCTCGCCGTGCAGCAGGTGGGCACGGTCGTGCACGTGGTGGCCTCCCGCCGGGAGCACCGACCGCTGCTGCCGATCATCAAGGGCTGGGCCCTGAGCCTGGCCGTCACCATCTGGCTGGTCGTCCCGCTGGTGCCCTTCCTGACCGCGCAGCTCGAGGCCTACGCCGAGCGCGGCGCCGGGCTCTCGATGCCCTCCGCGGCTGGAACCGACAGCTCCTCGGTGCTCGATGCCATGTCGTCCTACGCCCTGATCGCCAACGTGATCTGGGCCGTCGGCGGCTACCACAGCGACGACGTGATGACCCGGCTCGGCGCCCTCTGGCCGCTCGCCATGCTCGGCTGCCTGCTCTTGCTCGGCCGCCGAGCGCAGCCGACCACCCGACTGCTGGCCTGCGTGGCGGTCGTGCCGGCTCTGGTCCTCTACCTCGTCGGGTTCTCCAAGCGCGACCTCTTCGAGCTGCGCTACTTCGTGCTCGCGTCGCCGCTGCTCCTCCTGGTGATCGCCCGCGGCGCGACCAGCGCGGCGCGGACCCGGCTGGCCACGGTCAGCCTCACCGTCGCTCTGCTGGCGCTGAGCACCGCGGGCCTCGTCGACCAGCAACTCAACGGCACCAACCCGCGCCTCTACGACTTCCGCGGCGCGGTCGCCGAGATCGAGCCGACCGCCCAGCCCGGGGACGTGCTGGCCTACGCGCCCGACTACCTGGACGGCGTGCTCGGCTACTACGCGCCGGACATGGTTGGCATGCCGGTCGACGAGGTCGACCCCGAGGAGATCGACGGCGAGATCTACGTCCTCGTCTCCGAGCGCCTCACCCCCGGGTCGGCCGGTGCGGTGGGCGACGAGCTGGCCCGGCTCGAGCAGGCCCGCGGTGAGCCGCAGCGTTTCACCCGTCCGAACGTGGTCGTGTGGAGGTTCCCTTGATCGAGCGCTGGCAACCCGATGCCGACGACCCCCGGCTGACCCCACCGACCTGGTCGGCGGGCGAGCCGTCGCGCCGCCAGCTCCGCCGCACGAAGCTGGCGGGCCTGGCCGGCGTCGTCGCCCTCGGTGCCTACGTGCTGTGGCTCCTGCGGCCTGAGCGGGTGGGTCACCCCGGCCTGTTCGGCCTCCTCGTCGCCGCCGAGCTCTTCAACGTCGTGCACGCGATCGGCTTCTGGTGGACGTGTGCGCGGGCTCGAGAGCGCGAGCACCGCGAGCACCACGGCGAGCCCGACGTCGACGTCTTGATCCCCGTGTACGGAGAGCCGGTCGACGTGGTGGAGCCCACCATCGTCGGCGCCCTCGCCCTGCGCGGGGCCCGCGTCCGCGTCGCGCTCCTCGATGATGGCAACTCGCCCGACATGGAGGCGCTCGCCGCGCGCCACGGCGTCCGCTACGTCCGCCGCAGCGTCCACGTGGGCGCCAAGGCCGGGAACATCAACCACGCGCTGCGCCACGTGCACGCGCCGTACGTCGCCGTGTTCGACTGCGACCACGTGCCCGCGCCCGACTTCCTCGAGCGCTGCCTCGGACACTTCGACGACGAGCGGGTGGCGCTCGTGCAGACGCCGCAGTGGTACGCCAACGCCCGCTCGAACGAGGTAGCGGGTGCGGCCGCCTCCCAGCAGGCCCTGTTCTTCGGCGCCATCGCACGAGGCAAGGACAGTCGCGACGCCATGTTCTGCTGCGGCACGAACATGGTGTTCCGGCGCTCGGCCCTCGACGACGTGGGCGGCTTCCCGGAGCAGTCGGTGACCGAGGACTTCCAGCTCTCAGTGGCGCTGAACGAGCGCGGCTGGCGCGCCGCCTACGTGGCGGAGGTGCTGGCCCAGGGGCTCGGACCCGAGGACATGGCGTCCTACGCCAGCCAGCAGCAGCGCTGGGCCCGGGGCTGCCTGTCGGCCATCCCCGACATCCTCCGCGCCAAGCTGCCGCTGCGGCACAAGGTCCAGCACCTCCTCTCCGCCACCTACTTCCTGACCGGCTGGACCGTGCTGCTCTACATGTCGCTCCCGGTGATCCGCATCGCCACAGGTGCGCAGCCGATCGCCGGCGCCAACGCCGACCAGTTCCTCATCCACTTCGCTCCGTACTTCGGCCTCGCCCTGCTGGCCGTCGCGCTGGCGGGGGCCGGCAGCTACACCTGGCGCGCCTTCTCGCTCGCCTTCGCCAGCTGGTGGATCCACGTGTACGCCAGCATCCAGGCGCTGCGCCGCCGACCGAGCCGCTTCGTGGTCACGCCCAAGCACGGCACCGACGGGCGTCAGCTCAAGGCCGTCTGGCCGAGCCTCGTGGCCCTCGCCGTGCTGACCGCCGCGATCGTCGGCGGTCTCGCCGTCGACCAGTCGCCCGGCACGCTCAACAACGCAGCCTTCGCCGGCGTGCACCTCGTGGTGCTCATGTCCGGCGTGCGCCCCGCGCTGCGGCGGCGGGGAGCGGTCGCCGCTTCCGAGTCGCCCGCCGAGGAGTCGATGGCCGCATGAGGACCCCGCGACCAGTCAGCATCATCACCACCGTCGTGATCGTGGCCCTCGGGCTCGGCGGCATGGCAATCACCGGGCTGACCGAAGCCGACGACGTGGGCACCTCGCTGCGGCGCGCTCCGCGGCCCGAGGTCGCCGCCGCCGGGCGGGAGGCCGCCGACTTCCTCGACGAGTACGTCACCGCCGAGGGCCGCGTCGTGCGCTACGACCAGGGCGGAGACACGGTGAGCGAGGGCCAGGCCTACGCAATGCTCCTCGCCGTCGGCAGCGACGACGAGGCTCGCTTCGCCACGATCTGGGACTGGACCGAGCAGAACCTGCAGCGGTCCGACTGGCTGCTGGCGTGGCAGTGGGCCGACGGCGGCGTGGTCGACGAGGCGCCGGCCGCCGACGCCGACCTCGACGCGGCGTGGGCGCTCACGCTCGCCGAGGAGCGCTGGCCCG
>DATCYI010000614.1:0-4142 GCA_036570385.1 Acidimicrobiales bacterium
TCGGCGGTCACGCCCGCATCCTCGCCGCTGCCCGCACCGCTGTCACACTTCCGGCCAGCCTGGGCGCCAGCTCGAGGGTGGCGACCGGCTCTAGGTCAGGCGGGGGCCTGGAGGGGGTGGGGCATGCACTGGTCGTTGAGCTCGGCGACGACGATGCGGTCGCGGTTCTCCCAGGTGACCTCGTTGGCCGGGTCCTTGCGGATCTTGTACTCGCGGAACGACGTCTCGAGGCTGTCGTAGGCGAGGAGGCGACCGGTGAGCGGGTCGCCGAGGCCGAGGAGCAGCTTGATCGTCTCGATGGCCTGGATGGAGCCGATGATGCCGGGCAGCACGCCGAGCACACCGGCCTCGGAGCAGCTCGGGGCCAGCTCGGCGGGCGGCGGCTCGGGCACCATGTCGCGGTAGGTCGGGCCGCTCTTCGGATCGAAGACGGTGACCATGCCCTCGAAGCGGAAGATGGAGCCGTGCACCACGGGGATGCCGAGCTTCACCGAGGCGTCGTTCACCAGGAAGCGCGTGGGGAAGTTGTCGGTGCCGTCGAGGATGACGTCCCAGCCCTCGAGGATGTCCATCACGTTGTCGGCGCCGAGGCGCACGTCGTAGGACACGACGTTCACGTCGGGGTTGAGCAGCGTGATCGTCTTCTTGGCGGAGTCGACCTTGCGGTCGCCGATGCGCTCGGTGTTGTGGAGGATCTGGCGCTGCAGGTTGGAGTCGTCGACGACGTCCATGTCGATGATGCCCAGCGTGCCCACGCCCGCGGCGGCGAGGTAGAGGGCGGCGGGCGAGCCGAGGCCGCCGGCGCCGAGCAGCAGCACCTTCGAGTCGAGCAGCTTGATCTGCCCGGCCATGTCGACCTCGGGCAGCAGGAGGTGGCGCTGGTAGCGGTTGCGCTGGTCGGCCGTGAGGTTGCGGGGGGCCGCCCAGTCACGCCCCTCGTCCTTCCACTGGTTGAAGCCGCCGGCCATCGAGACGACGTCGGTGTAGCCGAGCTCGGTGAGCGTCTTGGCGGCGAAGGCCGAGCGCACGCCGGAGGCGCAGTGGATCACGACGGGCGCCGACTTGTCGGTGAGGCGGGTCTCGACCGAGCTCTCGAGCGTGCCGCGGGCGATGTGCACGGCGCCGGGGATGGCGCCCTGCTCGTTCTCCTCCGGCTCGCGCACGTCGAGCACGACGGCGCCGGGCTGCTTGCGGATCTCGTCGGCCTCGGCGGTGGAGACCTCGCGGATCTCGGCCTTGGTGGCGTTGAGGAGCTCACGGAAGCTGGGCATCGCTGATCGTCCTTGTGTGTCCGAACCGGGCTGGTGAAAAGGCTACCGGATAGGTCAACAATCAGACCAGCGTCGAGATTCCTCAGCTCTCCAGGTTGGCGGTCAGCTCGGTGAGGATCTCGCTGATCGAGCCGTTGAGGACGACGTCGGCGATGTCGTCCATGGCGGTCGGCGAGCCGTTGATGATGACGACGCGAGCGCCGGCCGCCACCGCGGTCGGCACCATGTCGGCCACCGGGTAGACGCTGAGGGTCGAGCCGATCGCGAGCAGGAGGTCGCAGGCGCGGGCGGCCTCGTCCGCACGCATCAGGTCGCGGGGCACGAGGGCCTGGCCGAAGCTGATGGTGGCGGACTTCAAGATGCCGCCGCACACGCGGCACGGCGGATCGTCCTCCCCCGCCTCGACCCGCGCCAGCGCCTCGGACATCGGCATCCGGACCCCGCAGTCGAGGCAGGCCGCCTCCCGCACGGTGCCGTGGACCTCGACCACTCGAGCCGGGTCGCTGCCCGCGGCGAGGTGGAGGCCGTCGATGTTCTGGGTGACGATCTGGTGCAGGCGCCCGGTGCGCTCCAGCGTCACGAGGGCGTTGTGGCCGGCGTTGGGCTCGGCCGCCAGCGGGTGCTCGAGGCGCAGGCGCCAGGCCCGGCGGCGCACATCGGGATCACCCAGGTAGTGGTCGATGTGCGAGGCCTTCTCGGCGGACGGGTCCTTCGTCCAGAGGCCGTTCGGGCCGCGGAAGTCGGCGATGCCGCTGTCGGTGCTGATGCCGGCGCCGGTCAGCGCCACGATGCGCCGGGCCTCCGCCAGCCAGCCCTGCACCTCGGCGACAGCGTCTGCGAGCGCTGCGTCCATCGGTCCACCATAGCTCTTGACGGGAACATCAAATGGCACGAAAGTGCATGAGACGCGGTTGACCTCTTCCCCCGGCCCAACCACCTCGCCCGAGGAGCCTGCGATGCCGGCGCTGCCGACCTTCCCGATGTCCACCATCTCCGTCCGCCCCTGGCCCGACCCGGTCATCGACCAGGTCGGGCACGACCCGCGCTCGCCCTACGTCGAGCAGTTCTGGCTGGGGATCCTCGGTCCCACGGCCACGTGGCTGCTGCGGCGCCTGGTCAGCGGCCTCGAGGAGTCGCCTGCCGGGTACGACCTCGACCTCGAGCGCACGGCCCGCGAGCTCGGCATCGCCGGGCGGATGGGGCCCAACTCCCCGTTCGTGCGCTCGATCTCGCGCTGCTGCCGCTTCAGCGCAGCCGAGCTGGTCGACGACACGGTGCTGCAGGTGCGCCGCAAGCTCCCGCCGCTCACCCGCATGCAGCTCGCCCGACTGCCCGAGGCGCTGCAGCTCGCGCACCGCCAGTGGAACGAGCAGGCGGTGCGGCCCGAGCTCGCGGTCGACCGCATGCGCAACCGGGCCCGGCACCTCGCGCTGTCGCTGCTTGAGCTGGGTGAGGACGGCGAGGCCACCGAGCGCCAGCTCCACCGCTGGCACATCCACCCGGCCATGGCCCACGACGCCACCGCCTGGGCCGTCACCCGCCATCGCGCCGCCGCCTCCGCCGCGGCCCCCGCCGCCGGCGATCCCCCCGAAGCCGCCTGACCCCCAGCAGCTCCGCGCCAGGTCGCTGAAAGCACACGAACCTGCGGCCATTCCTCGCGGTTTCCCGCGGGTTTGGGGCGCAGGTTCATCCGAAATCGACCCGACGAGCCCACCCCCTCTCGAACCTGCGGCCATTCCTCGCGGTTTCCCGCGGGTTTGGGGCGCAGGTTCGTGGGGTCAGGACCTCGGGGGTCAGGACCTTGCGGGGGTCAGGAGCTCGGGGGCTGGGGGTCGTGGGACCACCAGAGGGGGCTGGTGGTGGCGGCGGGGTTGAACCAGACGATGTCGTCGCTGCCAGAGGCGTCGAAGTCGGCGACGAGCGGCACGTAGGTGCCGGACGCCGAGAACGAGCGCGAGCGGGGCCGGCCCGACGCCGTGCCGAACCAGATGCTGTCGCCGGCCGGGCCGGGCGCGTACCAGACGACGTCGTCACGGCCATCGCCGTCGATGTCGCCGACCACCGGCTCGTAGCTGCCCACCACCGACAGCTCGATCACACCGCCGCCCAGTGGACCCGTCGGGGCTGCTGCGTCGCCCTCGGGCTCGTCATCTGGCTCAGCCGTGCGGCCGAGCCAGAGCGGGTCGGGCGTCGGGCCGGGGGCGTACCAGAAGAGGTCGTCGGCGCCGTCGCCGTCGAAGTCGCCCACCACCGGAGCGCGGGTGCCGGCGATGTCGACGCTCATGGGCGTGAACGAGCCGCGGGCCGAGGTCGCGAACCAGATGCTGTCGGTGGCGGCCTCGGGGCCGTGGAAGACGATGTCGTCGCGCCCGTCGCCGTCGAGGTCGCCGATGGCCATCCGGTAGTGGCCCTTGATCGACACCGGCACCGAAGCGAAGCCCGCCCGGCCGCCGTACCAGATGGCGTCGCGATCGGGGCCGGGTGCGTACCAGAGGACGTCGTCCCAGCCGTCGCCGTCGAAGTCGCCGACGTGCGGTTCGAACGTGCCGTCGATCACGAAGGGCGACGCTGCGAACGTGCGGTCGGGACGGCCCTCCCACAGGCTGTCGGCGGCGTAGCCCGCGGCGTACCAGATGATGTCTTCGGGTCCCTCCGGGTCGCCGCTGAAGGCGCCGACCAGGGCCTCGTACGTGCCCTGCACCCGCACCTCGTGCCGGTCGAAGCCCCAGTCGCCGCCGCCGTAGGACACCGAGTCGGTGGCCGGTCCGGGGGCGTGGGCGAGCACGTCGTCCACGCCGTCGCCGTCGAGGTCGCCCGTGACGGCGCGCGGCGTCCCGCCCAGCGCGGCGCTGCCGGGCAGCAGGGCGCCGG
>DATCYI010000615.1:0-1625 GCA_036570385.1 Acidimicrobiales bacterium
AGGACCACCTCCACGAGGCGGTCGAACGACACGGTCTTCGACACGATGCCGATCGCACCCGCGGCGACGCACTCAGCGTGCCGGGCTCGGTCGGTCTCGGCGGTCACCATCACGACCTTGGCGCCGAGGTCGACCAGGGGCCGCACCATCGGCAGCGTCGACTGGTCGTCGGGCAGGCCGAGGTCGAGCAGCACCACCTCGGGCGACCACTCGGCGGCCTCGCTGAGCAGCACAGACACCTCGAACGAGCTCGGGCGCACGACCTCGAGGCCCTCGACGGTGAGGGCCGCCTGGAGGCTGTCGGCGAGCAGCTCGTGGTCGTCGACCACCATCACGCGAGTCATTGACACCAATTCTCTGTACCCCGAAGGCAAACTTCATCGAAATCGACGATGACGGCACGGCGCCGCGTCGAAAGGGTTGAGCCGATGCCCGCTGCCAACATCTCACCCGCGCGGCAGCCCACCATCGCGATCGACGTCCGACCGCCTCTGCTGGCGAGCACCATCATCCGGTTGCTGCGCCGCGACGACGTCGCCATCGTCGACCTCACCAACGAACCAGCGGGCGCCACAGATGCCGAGTACGACGTCGTCGTGACAGCAGACGCCGATGACGGACCCGCGCACCTGAGGCTGGTGTTGGCGCCGGACGGAGCCGGCGCGAGCGAAGAGCCGTCGGTCATCGATCTACGACGGGTGACAGAGCTTGTGAGTCCAATCGATCTGTGGCGCGCCGCCCGAAGCGAGCCGGCGCCGGGCTGATCGGCAGCATCGCCGCCTTGTCCTCGAGATCAGCGGCGATCAGGTCCTGGAGGTGGGCGACCTCGGCGGCCACGCTCTCCACCAGCGAAGCCCGGGTCTCGAGCGGGATCCGGTCGTGGTGCCGCTCGAGGATCTGGGTGGCACCTGCGATCGCGCAGAGCGCGTTGCGGGCGCTGTGGGCCCTCTGATCCGCGCCGTCACGCGTCGCCGCCAGGCGAGCTTCGGCAGACGCCGCGAACATCCGGGACGACAGCAGCTGCGCCTGCTGCAGCCGGAACGCGCCGTGCAGATCTCGGATCGCGCCGACCAGCACCAGCGCGCCGGCGACCACCAGGATCGCCGCGTGCCCATCGTGCAGGGTGCGCTCTGACCCGAGCGTGATGGCGAACCCGATGTCGTGTCCCGCCATCGCTCCGGCCAGCGCGCCGTGCCAGGTGAACGTATGGGTGAGTCGAGTGCCGACCCGCGCGAAGAAGAGAGCTGCGAGAAGCGCCCACCCGATGGCGGAGACGATCGTGAGGCCGAGGTTCCCCTCGCCGACCGCGTGAGGGGTGACCTCGATGCCGGTGACGAGGAAGACGGCCAGCGCGACTGCCGTCACCCCGACGGCGGTGAGCGCCACCCGTCGGCCGCGGATGGCGCTGTCGACCTCGGGCGCCAGCGCCGTGCACAGCCCGACCACCAGTGCTCCCACGAGAGCTGCCGCCCCGAAGGCGGCGACGAAGGACGACTCTCCCACCACCTCGCGCGGCGCATCGATCAGGGCGATGGTCAGAGCGACGAGCGCGAGGCTCGCTGACTTCCACAGCGTGGCCGTGTGACCTTCGAGGAGCCACCGCACCCCGCTCAACGCAGCTGCCA
>DATCYI010000616.1:0-3839 GCA_036570385.1 Acidimicrobiales bacterium
TGCCCGTCGGCGGCGCGTTCCACACGCCCTTCATGGCCCCGGCCGCCGAGCGCCTCGCCGCCGCGCTGGCCGCGACCACGTTCGCCAACGCGACGGTCCCCGTCATCGCCAACGTCGACGCCCTCCCCCGCCAGCACGCCGACCAGTGGGCGGGCACGCTGGAGGCGCAGCTCACCTCCCAGGTGCGCTGGCGCGAGACCGTCGAGCGCATGGTCGCCGACGGCGTCACCACCTTCGTCGAGCTCGGCCCTGGCTCAGTCCTCACCGGCATGGCCAAGCGATCCGCTCCCGGTGCCACCGTGCTCTCGGCTTCGACGCCCGACTCGCTCGGTGCCGTCGTCGACGCCGCCCGCGAGGCTGGCGTGCTCGAGACCCGTGCGGTCGGCGCGGACCACGACGGCGAGCACCTGTTCGCGTCGGAGCGGCTCGTGGTGTCCCCCGCAGCCGGCCTGTTCACGCCCGCTGCCGACCTGCTCGAGGGCTCCCGCATCGAGCGGGGCCGCGTGGTAGGCCACGTCGCCGGCGTCGAGGTCCGCTCGCCGTTCCACGGCACCGTGAAGGGCCTGCTCGCCGTCGCCGGCGAGCGCCTCACCCGCAGCCAGCCCGTCGCCTGGCTCCGCACCGCGTGATCGCGGTCGCACACCCCGAACCTGCGACAACCTGTCGCCACAACGACGACGAGATGTCGCACGTTCGCATGATCGCAGTCGCACACCCCGAACCTGCGACAACCTGTCGCCACAACGACGACGAGATGTCGCACGTTCGGCCGATGACGGCCCACAATGGCTGACGTGGAGGCATCGAGCGCGCGGATCACCGGCTGGGGCACCGCCCTGCCAGAGAAGATCGTGACGAACGTCGACCTCGAGACGACGCTCGACACCAGCGACGAGTGGATCACCGAGCGCACCGGCATCCGGGAGCGACGGGTCGGTGGCACCACCACGGGCCTCGGCATCGAGGCCGGCCGCGCCGCCCTGGAACGAGCCGGCGTGACCGGCGACGACATCGACGTGGTGCTGCTGTGCACCTCCACGCCCGACGAGGCCATGCCGGCCAGCGCCGCGGTGATCCAGCAGGAGCTGGGCGTGCGGGGCGGCGCCATGGACCTCAACGCCGCGTGCTCCGGCTTCGTCTACGGCCTGATCGTCGCCGACGGGCTTCTGCGCGCCGGCATGCGACGGGTGCTGCTCATCGGCGCCGAGACGATGTCGCGCATCGTGGACTGGGACGATCGCGGCACCGCGATCCTCTTCGGTGACGGCGCCGGTGCGGTGGTCCTGGAGAGGGGCACGGGCCCAGGGCGCATCCTCGGCTGGGACGTCGGCTCCGACGGCTCGCTGCGCCACATCCTCCACGCCGAGACCGGCTCCACCATCGAGATGGACGGACCCGAGGTGTTCCGTCGAGCGGTCCGGGTGATGGTCGACTCCGCCCGGGCGGCGCTCGAGCACGCGAACGTCTCAGCTGACGACATCGCCATGTTCGTCCCGCACCAGGCCAACACTCGGATCATCGCGTCGGCCTGCAACCGCCTGGGCATCGGCGCCGACCGGACCGCCAACAACCTCGCGTCGGTGGGCAACACCTCCGCCGCGTCGATCCCGCTCGCGCTCGCCGAGGTCGCCGACGACGGCCACCTGCAGCCCGGCGACCTCGTGCTCGTGGTCGGCTTCGGGGCCGGCATGTCCTGGGCCTCCGCCGTGATCGAGTGGGCGACATGAGCGACGACTCCCCGACCGCACGCACGGTCCTCGTCACCGGCGGCAGCCGCGGCATCGGCCTCGCCTGCGCGCGCACCCTCGCCGCCGCTGGGCACCGCGTGGCGGTCACCTCGTCGTCCACCGCTGTCGACGAGCCCGGCATCCTCGCCGTGAAGTGCGACGTCACCGACCCCGCACAGGTCGAGGCCGCCATCAGCGAGGTCGAGGAGCAGCTCGGCGCCGTCGAGGTGCTCGTGGCGTGCGCCGGGATCACCCGCGACGGCCTGCTGGTGCGGATGTCCGAAGACGACTTCGCGGCCGTGGTCGACACGAACCTCACCGCGACCTGGCGGGTCGCGAAGCGGGTCGTGCCCAAGATGATGCGGGCCCGCTGGGGTCGGGTCATCGTCGTGTCGTCGGTCAACGCCTACATCGGCGCGGCCGGGCAGTCGAACTACGCGGCTTCCAAGGCCGGCCTCATCGGCCTCACCCGCTCCATCGCCCGTGAGTACGGCCCCCGGGGCATCACCGCCAACGTGGTTGCGCCCGGACCCATCGACACCGACATGATCGCGTCGCTGCCCGAGGCCACCCGCGCCGCCATGGAGGCAGGCGTACCGATCGGCCGGATCGGGCAACCGGACGAGGTGGCCGCCGCGGTGGCCTTCCTCGCGTCAGACTCGGCTGCGTACATCACCGGCGCCGTGCTCCCCGTTGACGGCGGCGCCGGCATGGGCTTCTAACCTCAACCCTTCCTCTTCACTGCCAACCAAGGAGATCCCCCGATGAGCGACGTCTTCGAGCGGTTCAAGCCCCTCGCCGTGCAGGTCCTGTCGGTCGAGGCCGACAAGGTCACGCCCGAGGCGAGCTTCGCCGACGACCTGGACGCCGACAGCCTCGACCTCGCCGAGCTCGTGATGGCGCTCGAGGACGAGTTCGACATCACCGTCGAAGAGGACGAGCTGGAGGGCATCTCCACCGTGCAGCACGCCCTCGACCTCGTCAGCGGCAAGCTCCCCGCCTGATCATGCAGGGACGACGGGTCGCTGTCACCGGCCTCGGGGTCGTGTCCTCTTGCGGGACCGGCGTCGACGCGTTCTGGGACGGCCTCAACGGGCCGGCCCCCGAGGGCGAGCGTCGGGTCCACGACTTCGACCCGGCGCCCCTGTTCGACAACCCGAAGGAGGCCCGGCGGGCCGACCGGGTGACCCAGCTCGCGCTCGCCGCGGCCACGCAGGCCCTGGAGCACGCCGGCGAGATCACCTGTGACCCGCTGCGCCGCGGCGTGCTGATCGCCACCGGCATCGGTGGCATCGCCACCCTCGAGGAGCAGATCACCAACTACAACGAGAAGGGCGCTCGTCGGGTCTCCCCGTTCCTGATCCCGATGATGATGCCCAACGCGCCGGCTGCCACCGTGTCGATGCGTTGGGGCTGGCAGGGCCCGTGCCAGACCGTCAGCACCGCCTGCGCCGCCAGCACCCACGCTCTCGTCGACGCCGCGACGTGGGTCGCCTCGGGCCGCTGCGACGTGGTCGCGGCCGGGGGCAGCGAGGCCGCGATGACGCCGGTCGGCATGGCCGGGTTCACGAACATGACGGCCATGTCGTCGCGCAACGTGTCGGAGCCCTTCGCCGCCACCCGTGACGGCTTCGTGATCGCCGAGGGAGCCGGGGTGCTCATCCTCGAGGCGTGGGAGGTAGCCGAGGCGCGCGGGGCGACCATCCTCGGCGAGATCCTGGGTGGGGCGTCCACCGCTGACGCCCACCACATCACCGCCCCAGCACCGGGTGGGCGCGGCGCGCTGTCGTGCATGGAGCTGGCGCTGCAGAGCGCCGAGCTCGACGCCGGCGCGATCACCTACGTGAACGCACACGGAACCTCCACACCCCTGAACGACGCCGCCGAAGCCGAGGCGATGGCCAAGCTCTTCGGCACACCGGGCCCGCCCGTGAGCTCGATCAAGGGCGTCACCGGGCACTCGCTCGGCGCCGCCGGCGCCATCGAGGCGATCTCGGTCATCGAGTCGATGCGCCGCGGTGAGATCCCGCCCACTTGGGGCACCGAAGCGGTCGACCCCGAGCTCCCCCAGATCGACCTGGTCGTGGGCACCGCACGGGAGTGGGCCCCGGG
>DATCYI010000617.1:0-3216 GCA_036570385.1 Acidimicrobiales bacterium
AAGCGGCCGCCGACGCGCTGGTCGGCCGCGGCGAAGAGCAGCACGACGAGGCCGACGAGGGTGGCGAACGCGAGCCCGAGCGCCACGCGCGTGGCGGTGCCGAGGTGCTGCAACGGCGGGTTCACGAGGAAGCCGGCCACGCTGATGACCGGCAGGACCAGCCACCCGGTGAGGCGCTCGAGCACCACCGACGCGAACGTGTTCGGCGTCTCGCCCAGCTCCCGGGACAAGCGGCTGACGCGCAGCACGTCGCCGCCGATGGTGGTGGGCAGCACGTTCGAGACGAACTGGCCGGCCAGGTAGTGCGACAGCAGCCGGCCGAGGGGGGCGTGGAGCCCGAGCACCTCCAGCACGCGCTGCCAGCGCAGCGCGGAGAGGACCAGCCCCACCAGCGTCAGGCCGGCGGCGGCCGCCAGCCAGGCGACGGTGCCGGCGTTCATCTCCGGCACGACCTTCGATGCGTCGAAGCTCGGCACCCGCCAGATGAGCACCGCCAGCATCAGGATGCTGATGCCCACACGGGCGACGAGGGAGATGGTCTGCTTCCGGTTCACCTGCCCCTACTCCCGGTCGTCCAGCCCGCTGCATCGTATGCCGCCGACCGGCTGCACCGGTGCGCTGCGGACCCTTTCGGCGGGCTTGTCCCGGCCGGTACCATCGGCCCGTCAGCCGCTCGGCGGGCGACTCGACTCGTGTGCGTGACCCGCCCGAAACCGTGATGCCGATCCCTCGGGAGGGACCATGTTCCGCAAGATCATCCCGGCGCTGCTCGCGCCGGTCCTCGTCCTCGCCGCGGCCTGTGGCGACGACGAGTCCGCCAGCGGCCGCAGCGACCTAGAGGTCTCCGATGCCGCCGCCGTGGCCGCGCTGCGGGCCGCGCCCGACGCTGCCGCCGACGCGGGCTCGTCGCGCTTCGAGATGGTCATGGTCATCGACGGCCCTGAGGGCGCCTTCGAGATCACCTCGACCGGTGCCATCGACGGTGACCGCGTGGCCATGAAGATGGACCTCGGCTCGGGCCTGGCCGGCCTCGCCGAAGCCGAAGGGGAGGCGCTCCCGCCTGGGTTCGACCAGCCGATGGAGATCGTGATCGACGGCGCGACCGCCTTCCTGCGGATGCCGATGCTCGACGCCATCACCGGAACCTCCGGCTGGCTGAGCGCCACCGGCGAGGAGCTCGCCGCGGGCGGAAGCGCCTTCGGGCTCACGGAGGGATCCACCGACCCGTCGCAGATCGTCGAGCTGCTGCGAGGGACGGGAGACGACCTCACAGAGGAAGGTCGAGAGGACGTGCGGGACGTCGCCACCACGCACTACTCCGTGCTGGTCGACCTGGCCGCGGCGTACGAGAGCATCCCCGCGGAGCAGCGCGCCGAGCTCGAGGCGCAGCTCGACGGCTTCGACATCGCAGCCGAGCAGATCCCGGTCGACGTGTGGGTCGACGACGAGGGCCTGGTCCGCCGGTTCAGCTTCGACCTCTCGGAGCTCGCCGGGGCGGTGGCCGGGGACGCCTCGGCGATCATGACGATCGAGATGTTCGACTACGGCGCCGACATCGACATCGAGGTCCCGGCGCTGGAAGACACCACACCCCTCGCCGATGTCATGGGCGGCTTGGGGATGGGAGCCCTGGGTTGACCACCACCCGCACCGTCTCCATCGCCGGCGACCCCGCCGCCGACGGGCCCACCGAGCTCGTGATCCTCGAGGCCGGCGAGGGAGGTCGCCCCCTCCTGCTGGTGCACGGGTTCACGGGCGCGAAGGAGGACTTCGGCGACTGGATCGAGCCGCTGGCGGAGCGGGGCTGGCACGTCGTCGCCCCCGATCAGCGCGGCCACGGTGAGAGCCACAAGCCCGACGACGAGGCGGCCTACTCCTTCGAGATCTACTCGGCCGACCTGCTGGCGCTGATCGACGCGCTCGGCTGGGACAGCACGGTCGTGCTCGGCCACTCCATGGGCGGGATGGTCGTGCAGATGTCGGTGCTGAGCGCGCCGAAGCGCTTCTCGGCCGTGGTCCTGATGGACACCTCGTACCGGGCCATCAAGGCCGACAGCGCCATCATCGAGCTCGCGGCCACCATCGCCCGCACCGAGGGCATGGCGGCGGTGATGGCCGCCCAGGCCGCAGTCGCCGACGCCGACCCGCTGGCCAGCGATGTCGCCGAGCGGCTCAAGGCCACGCGCCCCGGCTACAAGGAGTTCGGCGACCGCAAGATGCTCGCCTCCGCGCCCGCGATGTACAGCTCGATGCTGCGCGCGATCACCGACGTCAGCACCGGCATCGACCGGCTGGCCGAGCTCGCCACCATCACCGTCCCCACCCTGGTGATCGTGGGAGAGGCGGACGCCCCGTTCCGCAAGCCGTCGGAGCGGATGGCCGAGGCGATCCCGGGCGCGGAGCTGGCAGTGATCCCAGGTGGGGCCCACGCTCCGCAGTTCGAGAGCGGCGAGGCGTGGTGGGCCGCGCTCAGCGGCTTCCTCGATCGCCTGCCCGCCGAGTGAGCGGCTAGCGGGCCTTGTCGAGGAAGCGGTCGGTCTCGACCACGACGCGGGTGACCCGGCCTGCGGCGACGAGGCCGCAGTGGTCGCTGACCGACACGGTGAAGGTGAGCCGTCGGCCCTCGACCTTCTCGAGGGTGGCTTCTGCCGCCACCGACGAGCCCACCGACGTGGGGGCCAGGTGGTCGATCTGCACCCGCATGCCGACGGTGGTCTGACCGACGGGGAGGCCGTCGCCCACCGCCACGATCGCCGCCTCTTCGCAGAGGGCGACGACTCGAGGGGTGGCGAGCACCGGCACGTCACCGGAGTGGTGGGCTACCGCAGTGTCGCCATCAGCCACCACGAGCTTGGCACTTCCGTGGAGACCGGTCCGCAAGGCCATCCGGGTACGATACGCCGCGCCCTGACCGCTTGGTCAAAGGCGGGCTCCGCACCCGTCGACCCGACTGCCAGACAACGGAGGAGCCCAGTGCTCGACCACGGCCTGATCCAACGGACCCTCGGCGCGGCTTTGCGCACCGGGGGTGATCTGGCCGAGATCTTCGTGGAGGACAAGGCGTCGGCCAACGCCACCTTCGACGACGGCAAGGTCGAGCACCTCACCTCCGGCCGAGACCGCGGCGCCGGCATCCGGGTGATCGTCGGCGACACCACCGGCTTCGCCCACACCGCCGACCTGTCCGAGCACGGCCTGGCCACCGCCGCCGAGGCT
>DATCYI010000618.1:0-10365 GCA_036570385.1 Acidimicrobiales bacterium
ACCCACGCCGTCGCGCCCGAGCCCACCGCCGACCGCCACCAGCCATCCGAGGGACTCCTCCACCGGGATGGCGACAGCTGCTGCTCGCAGGCCCGAGGGGAGCACCACGTCGGGGTGCGCGCTCCACCCGAGGCGGGGCCCGCCGATGGCCTCGAGGCGATCGGCCAGCTCGTCGTTGTTGGCGGGTCGAGCCTCCGGGCCGGCCGCCCACACGACCACCTTGCGGGCCGACCAAGACGCTTGCAGCCGGACCTCGCCGGCCGGATCCGCTGCGGCGATGGCGGCGACAGGATCGTCGGCCCGGGCCAGCAGGTCGTAGGCGGCCTCGAGCCGAGCTATCTCGTTCTCGAAGTCGGCCACCACCTGCGCCCGCTCGGCACCGTGGAGCGTGTCGTTGATGTGAGCCAGCTGATCGTCGACGTCGTCGATCAGTCGCTCGAGCGTGCGCCGCCACGCGGCGGTGTCGGCCTCGAGCATGGCCAGCTGGTCCTCGGTTGCGTAGCCCTCGACGGCGGCCCAGACGGCCGTCTCGAACCCTTGTGTGCCTTCGTGCATGTGGGCTGCAGCGCTCCCTGCGCCGTTCGCTCCCGCCCCTACGTGGTGCCGGAGCATCCGCTAGCCGGCATCTCGGAACGGCCCTACATGGCACGCTCCACCGCCCCTGAGGGGGGACGCCGAGCAGCTCTGAGCGTACACCGACGGATGGCGCGGGAGCGACACCTGCGGATGAGAACCCCCGGTAGCGGGCAGTCAAGGGGGTGTTCCCGACCAGGAGGAAGAGATCGATGGGCAACAAGACCGACCAGGACGAGGCTCGGCAGGTCGGCGATCGCTTGGCACCACCGACGATCCCCGACAAGGACAGCATCCGCGAGGACCGTGCGGCGCTCAAGGACGACCACGGCGCCGACCGCATGCCGACGCCCGACGAGGAGGCCGCCGCAGAGCGCTCAGGCGACCTCGACCCCGAGGTGGCGGACAGCTACAAGGAAGCGATCGAGCGGGGGGCGGCGCAAGAAGGCGAGGGCAAGCCGGGCCTGTAGCGGCACCGGTGGCAGAAGCCCTGAGACTTCGCCCCGAATCCCTTGACCCGTCCGCGCTTCGGCGCGACGGTGGGGGTGCGCACCCGAACCGCACGGAGCACCACCTTCCGCAGCGACCTCGGGTCGGCAGAACCAGGAACCGAAAGGGGGATCCTGAGGATGCACGAAGCTCTCGAGACCAGCGAGCGCTCACCGCCCGATCGATGACCCACGCCCGGCCGGTGTCGACGTACCTGGCGGGCCCGCCCACTGCATGCAGCACGCTTCGTCGGCTGCCTCCGCGGGACCCGAACACGGCCTCTTCGACCCATCGGCCGCTGGCGCACACGAGGCTGGGCCTCGGCGGAGGCGGACACACGTCCGTGCCCTCCGCCGAGGCCTCGTCGCGTTTGGACCGATCGCATGTAGCGTTGCGGGATCCCGCGACAAGGAGGCCCTGTTGCCCGACGACGACAGCACCAGCCTGATCGGTGAGCGACTGAGGTTCGGGAGCGGGTTCACCGCCGACGACCACGCCAAGGTCACGGAGCGGCTCTCGGCCCTCGAGCGCCGGCTCTCTGGCTACGGCGACAAGGTCGACCTCGAGATATCGGTCAAGGAGCGCGACACGGCGTCGCAGCGGGTGGTGCTCGACTGCCAGATCGCGGGTCAGCCCCGCTCGGTGGCCACGTCCACCCTTCCCAACCTCGACGATGCCATCACCGAGGTGCGCGAGGACCTCATCCGCCAGCTGAACGTGCTGAAGACCCGCAGCGAGCCCCGCCGCCGCACCTGAGCAGCGAGGGTCAGGCCGGCTCTGCGCCGGCCCCGCTGCTATCCGCTCCGACCCGCTCCGACCGCGTCATCGTCGACCGGTCGTCCCACCAAGCCGTGCAGCAGGCACGCAGCTCGGTGCTCGTCGCCGAGGGGCTGCAGGTCCGGATCGATCTTGTCGCAGGCGTCGAACACCTTCGGGCAGCGGGTCCGGAACCGGCACCCCGACGGAGGGTCGGTGGGGCTGGGCACGTCGCCCTGCAGCACGATCCGACGGCCGGAGCGGGCCTTGGGTGGATCGGGCTCGGGTATCGCCGAGAGCAGCGCCTCGGTGTAGGGGTGTCCGGCGTCGTCCACGACCGCGTCGGCCGGCCCCTCCTCCACGATGCGCCCGAGGTACATGACCGCTATCCGGTCGCTCAGGTGCTCCACCACCGCTAGGTCGTGGGCGATGAACACGTAGGTGAGGCCGAGCTCGCGCTGGAGCCCGGCCAGCAGGTTGAGCACCTGGGCTTGGATGGACACGTCGAGCGATGCGACCGGCTCGTCGCACACGACCAGGTCGGGCTCGCCGGCCAGCGCGCGGGCGATCCCGACGCGCTGGCGCTGGCCCCCGGAGAGCTCGTGGGGTCGCCGGCCCTGCCAGCGAGGGTCGAGACCGACGAGCTCGAGCAGCTCCCCCACCCTTTCGCGTCGTGCCTGCTTGCCCTCGTGGAGCCGGTGGACGTCAAGGGGCTCGGCGATCGTCTGCCCGATCGTGAAGCGCGGGTCGAGCGAGGCGTAGGGGTCCTGGAACACCATCGCCATCCGGCGTCTCAGCGCTCGCATCTGGCGAGCCGACATCGACGTGATGTCGTGGCCGTCGAAGACCACTCGACCGGCCGTGGGCTCCACCAGGCGGAGCAGGGCGTTGCCGAGCGTGGACTTGCCGCACCCCGACTCCCCCACCACGCCGAGCGTCTCGCCCCGGCGGATCTCGAGGTCGATGCCGTCGACGGCGCGGACCTCGTCGACGACCCGTCGTCCGGAGCCGGGCGCGTGCACCGGGAACCGCACGTGCAGGTCCTCCACCTCCACGAGCACCTCGCCGCTCACCTCGGCACCTCGTAGAACGTGGCGACGCGGTGGTCGGGCCCCACCTCGCGAAGGGGCGGCACGTCGGTGGAACAGCGGGGGTCGAGGCGGTGCGAGCAGCGCGGGTAGAAGGCGCATCCCGGCGGCAGCTCGACGGGGTCGGGCGGCAGGCCGGGGATCACCTCGAGGTCGACCCGTCGGCGACCGACAACTGGCAGCGAGGCCAAGAGCCCGCGGGTGTAGGGGTGCTGGGGCGCGGCGAAGAGCGGGTCGACAGGAGCCTCCTCGACGATGCGCCCCGCGTACATGACCAGGACGCGATCCGCGATGCCAGCCACCACACCGAGGTCGTGGGAGATCCACACCACCGCCATCCCGAGCTCGCTCTGCAGGCGGGCGATCAGCTCGAGGATCTGCGCCTGGATGGTCACGTCGAGCGCCGTAGTGGCCTCGTCGGCGATGAGCACGGCGGGATCGCAGGCCAGGCCGATGGCGATCATCACCCGCTGCCGCATGCCCCCGGACAGCTCGTGTGGGTAGCTGCCCAGCCGCGACCGGGCGGAGGGGATCCCGACGAGCTCGAGCAGCTCCGCGGCGCGGTCGTCGGCGGCAGCTCCTCTCAGTCCCATGTGGGCCTCGAGCGACTCCGTGATCTGGCGACCGATGGTGAGCACCGGGTTCAGCGACGTCATCGGGTCTTGGAACACCATGCCGATGCCCGGCCCTCGCACCGAGCGCAGCTCGGAGCGCGACATGCCGATGAGCTCCCGTCCCTCGAAGACGGCGCTGCCCGTGATCTGCGCCGGCGGAGACGGGACAAGTCCGAGCAGCGACATCACGCTCACGCTCTTCCCGCTCCCCGACTCACCGACGATGGCGAGCGTCTCCCCGGCACGGACGTCCCAGGACACGCCGTTGACGACCTCGGCCGGGCCCCGGCGCGTGCGGAAGCTCACCCGCAGGTCGCGCACCGACAGCACAGGTGCGTCGTCCGTCGCCCCTGCCAGGGCCGAGGCGTCGCTGCTGCTGGTCACGCTCATGCGGGGCGCCGCTCCGCGTCCATCGCCGAGCGCTGCCGTGGGTCGAGGGCGTCGCGCAGGGCGTCGCCCACCACGTTCAGGGCCAGCACGAGCAGGAAGATGGCCAGGCCGGGGAACACCGCGATCCACCAGGCGTCCTCCATGAAGCCCTGGCCCTCGCTCAGCATGCGCCCCCAGGAGGGAGCGGGTGGCTGGGTGCCGAGCCCCAGGAACGACAGGGCAGCCTCGGAGAGGATGGCGAAGGCCAGGCTGATGGAGGTCTGCACGATGATCGGCGCGGCGACGTTGGGGAGCACGTGGCGCACGATGATCCGACGGTCGAGCGCACCGACGGAACGGGCCGCGCGCACGAAGAGCTCCTCGCGCAGGGCGAGGGTGCTGGCCCGGGTGACCCGAGCGAACACGGGGATGTACACGATGCCGATCGCGATCATGGCGTTGGTGGCGCCGGGGCCGCGCACCGCGAGCACGGCGATCGCGAGCAGGATCGCGGGGAACGCGAACAAGACGTCCATCAGCCGCATGAGGGCATCGTCGAGCCAGCCGCGGTAGTACCCCGCGAGGAGACCGACGATGACACCGACTCCGAGCGCTATGCCCACCGCCACCACACCGATGCGCAGGGAGTCGCGCGCCCCGATCAGGACGCGGGACATGACGTCGCGGCCCAGCTGGTCGACGCCGAAGGGGTGGTCGAGGCTCGGCCCGCTGAGCGACTCGGCTACGCCGACCTCGTTCGCGCCGTAGGGAGCGATGCTCGGTCCCACGACCGCGACGACGAGGAACCCGCCCAGCACGACGAGGCAGAGCAGGGCCAGGCGGCTGGTCGCCACCGCGCCGAGCACGGCCCGCCAGCCCCCGCGGTCGGCCGCGACGGCGGTCACCGGTACCTGATCCTCGGGTCGAGCGATGCGTACAGGAGGTCGACGATGAGGTTGATGACCAGGAAGAACACGGCGAAGAGCAGCACCGCGCCCTGCACCACCGGGTAGTCGCGGCTCTGAACGGCCTGGAGCGCGAGCTGACCGAGGCCCTGCCAGGCGAACACGACCTCGACCACCACCACACCCGATAGGAGGTAGGCCAGCTGGATCCCGGTGACGGTGACGATCGGGATCAGCGCGTTGCGAAGCACGTGGCGGGTCATCACCACCCGCTCGCTGAGCCCCTTCGCGTGGGCGGTGCGGGTGTGATCTCGTCCGAGGGCTTCGAGCACGCTCGAGCGCACGAACCGGGTCAGCACCGACCCCGACACCACGCCCACGGTGACCGCCGGGAGGATCAGGTGCTCCAGCCAGCCGACAGGGTCCTCGCTCAGGGGCACGTAGCGGCTGGCCGGAAGCCACTGCAGGGTGCGGGCGAACACGAGGATGCCGAGGATCGCCATCCAGAAGTCGGGGATGCTGATGCCAGCCTGGCTGACGACGGTCGCCACGTAGTCGGCCGGCGACCGCGGCCGAAGCGCCGAGATCACCCCGAGGGGCACCGCGATCAGCAGGGCGACGACCAGCGCGCCGCCCGCCAGCGAGATGGTGGCCGGGAGCCGCTCGACGATCAGGCTGGTGACCGACCGTCCGCTGCGAAAGCTCACGCCCAGGTCACCCGTGGCCGCCGAGGACGACCAGTCGAAGTACTGGACGACGAGCGGCTGGTCGAGACCGGCGCGCGAGCGGAGGGCGTCGTAGGTCTCCTGGTCGAAGCGCGTGCCGAGCGCGAGGCGCACGGGGTCGCCGTCGACGAGGTGGATGATGGAGAACGCAGCGATGCTCACCCCGACCAGCACGATCAGCGCCTGACCGAGGCGACGCAGGACGTACGACCTCATTGGCTCATCCGCTCATCGGCTCATCCGCTCGCCCCGCCCGGCGCCCTCACCCGATGGTGACGTTCTCGAAGTTGATGGCTCGGTCGGCTCGGATCTCGTACCCGTCGAGATCCGGCGACCACGCCTGCACGACGCTCGGGTTGTAGAGGTAGATGTAGCTGTTGGCATCGACGATGCGCTCGACCGCTTCGTCGTACAGCGCCTTGCGGGCGTCCTCGTCGGTCTCGGTCGCGGCCTCCATGAGCAGAGCGTCGGTCTCCGGATCGCAGTAGCCCTGGTAGTTGTTCGACCCCTCGCAGGTGTGCTGCGACTGGTAGAAGCCGAACGGGTCGAGGTTGCCGAGCCAGCCCAGCATGAAGGCGTCGAAGTCGCCTTGGCCCTGCCGGTCGAGCCACGTCGCGAACTCCTCGTTCTCGATGCGCACGTCGATGCCGACGTCGGAGAGGTTGGCCGCGATCACCTGGGCGACCTCGACGGTTTCCGGGTACTCGCTCGTCACCATCAGCCCCATGGACACGTCGGTGGCACCGGCGCTCTCCAGCAGCGCCTTGGCCGCGTCGACGTCGCGCTCGTAGGGCGCGTAGTCGTGGTGCCAGAAGCTGTCGGCCGGTATCGCCGTCTGGTTCACCTCCGCCAGCCCGAACTGCGCGGCCTGGGCGATCGCCTCGCGGTCGAGCGCCATCGCGATCGCCTCACGGACCTCAGGCTGGTCGAACGGAGCCTTGGTCATGTTGGTGGCCATGTACCAGTAGTCGACGCTCGGCACCTGCTCGACCACGATCTCACCGGCATCGGCCAGCGAGTCGACCTGCTGCGGCGGCACGTTGTCGGTCCAGTGGATGCCGCCGGTCTCGAGCTCGGTCAGCGCGGTGGTGGGCTCGCTGATGAAGCGGATCTCGACGCCCGACACCGACGGCGCCCCGCTCCAGTGGTCCTCGAAGGCGGACAGGGTGATGCCACCCGCCGCGGAGCTCTCGAGCTCGAAGGGACCGGTGCCGTTGGCCTCGGTGGCGAGGTCGAGGTCGTCCGCAGCTCCCTCGGGCAGGATCGCCATCCCCTTGAAGCTGCCGACGTTGTCGAGCATGTTCGGGGTGGGCTCGGTCAGCGCGATCTCCACCGTGTGATCGTCCACTGCGGTCACCGACTCGACGGTGGCGAAGCGGAAGGCGTTGGACAGCTCCTCGTCGATGATCCGCTCGAAGGAGTACACGACATCGGCGGCATCGAAGGTGGAGCCGTCGTGGAACGTGACGTCGTCTCTGAGCTCGAAGGTCCAGGTGAGCGCGTCGTCGCTGGTGGTCCACTCGGTGGCGAGGGAAGGCTCGAAGGTGAGGTCGTCCGGGTTGGGCACGACGAGCGTGTCGTACACGTTCTCGAGCACCTGGAAGCTCGCGTAAGCAGTGGTGACGTGCGGATCGAGCTGGTCGGGGCGGCCGCTGATCGCAGCTACGAGCTGCTCGCCGCTGGTCTCGCCACCGTCGTCGCTACCGCCGTCAGCACCGATGTCCTCGTCACCCCCATCGCTGCAGGCTGCCACCACCAGCAGCAGCGTCGTGAGGACGGCCGGGACGAGGCGCGCACGCATCCGACACGCCTACCCGCGGGGCGGCTCATCGATACGTCCTCAGCGCTTGGCGGTGCGCCCCGTCGACCGCTTCGCCGCCGCCTTCTTCGCCGCGCTCTTCTTGGCGGGCGCCTTCTTCGCCGCGGTCTTCTTGGCCGCCGTCTTCTTGGCCGCCGTCTTCTTCGCCGCCGTCTTCTTCGCCGCGGTCTTCTTGGCCGCCGTCTTCTTCGCCGCCGTCTTCTTCGCCGCCGTCTTCTTCGCCGCCGTCTTCTTCGCCGCGGCCTTCTTGCTGGCGGTCTTCTGCGCGCCCGTGGCCTTGGCGGTCGATGCCCGCTTGGTGGCGGCTTTCTTGGCGGTCGCAGGCTTGGCCGCGGTCTTTGCCGCCGTGGCGCCCTTCTTGGCCGCCGACTGCTTCGAGGCCGACTTCGCCGGACCCTTGCGCGTCGGCGCCTTCTTGGCCGGCGCCGTCGCCCCCTTGCCGGTGCCGGTGCCGGTCAGCCAGCCCTTGACCTCGGCCATGAGCTGCTCGGCCTTCGCTCCGGCCTTGGCCATGACCGAGCTCGACGCCTGGAGCATCGTCAGGCGCGCCCTCGTGTCCTGCGCCCAGGTGAGGTGGTCGTCCTCGTCGGGCTCCACCATGGACACGGCTCGCTCGAGCGCCTTGCGCGCCGCTCCCTTCGGGAGCGCGTCGGCGAGCTGGCCCAAGGTCTGCCAGTTGGCGTGGTCGATCGTCTCGGCCTTGAAGACGGCGTCGAGCATGGCCATCTCCATGGCCATCGGATCGAGGCCGCCGGCCGCCAGGTAGGTGGATTCGAGCGCCTTCGTGTCGGCGGCCTCGACGGCACGGGCCAGCGGCGAGACGTAGCTCGGGTTGCCGCCGAGGCTGGCGACGAGCTCTTCGAGGATGCCCACGTGGCGCAGCGTCTCGTCGCCGAACTCCTCGTACTTGGCCTTGAGAATCGCGTTGTTGGTTCGACCGGCCACCGAGCGGTAGAGGTGCGTGCCGCAGCGCTCATGTGCGAGGCACGCGCTGAGCAGGTCGGCGACGAACGCGGCGTTGGCGCCGTCGATGTCGATCATCTTGGCCAGGTCGGCGTCGGTGACGGTGCGCTCGGGCTCGACGTAGACCACGTCGCTCGCCTTGGCGGTGCCGCCGGTGTCCTTGGTCGGGGTAAGGGTTGGCATCGTCGGTCCTCTCAGCGCGCGGCCGCGTCGGTGGGGCGCAGGTCGGGTACGGGGTGGGCTCCCTCTGTCTCGTCGCGGTACTCGCGACCGGACTTGGAGCGGTTCAGGTCGATGACGTCCTCGCTCGGCGCGCCGCCGGCGTTGACGGTGTCCTGGTAGCGGAAGTACCGGTGGTCGGACGGCAGCTCGTCGACGGACACGTACTCCGTGCCGTCGGCCCGCAGGTCGATCTGGGAGGCGAGGATCTCGCGCACGTAGTCCTTGTTCGGCTCGAAGCTCACTGGGGTGTCGGGCAGCTCGGGCGGGAGGATCTCCTCGGGCTCCACGCCCTCGAAGCGTCGGAGGAGGTCGCACGCGGCATGGAGCTGACCGATCTCCATGTCGAGGTGGAGCTCCCAGATCGCTCCGATCCGCTTGTCTTGCTCCTGCTGGAGCATCGACCAGTAGAGGTAGACCTCGTTGTACTCGTGGAAGACGAGCTGCTTGAGCCACGAGTCGAGGGGGTCGAGAAGCGACTCGTAGTGGGTGACGTGCTGCTCCTCGATGAGGGCGATCTCGGAGTACAGCCCGCGGGCGATCGGCTCCACCCAGTCGGTGCCGTGGTTCATGTAGAAGTTCATCGTCTGCTGCTCCCCGGCGACGATGGTCATGACGTGCATCCGCGACAGCGGATCCACGGTGTGGGTGCTGTAGTGGCCGCGCACCTCGTCGAGCGGGTGGCGGTGCTCGACGATCGTCGGGCGGCCGGGCGTGATCTCCGTGAGGCTGTCGGTGAGCGCCGAGGCGTCCTTCCCGTCGATCAGCTCGTAGAGGTTGGCGTACCGGTAGAGGTGGTCGAAGTCCTCGAGCAGCGCGAAGTCGAGTGCTTGCTTGAGCATCGGGTCGGGCTCGTGGCGGGCCAGCCAGGCGGTGAGGTCGACGGCCACCTGCTCGTAGCCGATCGTGGTCTCCAGGGGCGTCTGGTCGCCGGGGTTCAGGCCGTTGACCGCCTTCTGCTGCTGCGCATCGACTCGGCGCGTCAGCGCGAGCGACCGCTTGATCTCGAGGTTGTCGGTGTGCCGCGCGAACTGGTGCGAGAACATGATCGACTCCACCTCGATCCCGTTCATGAGGATCACCCGCGTGCGGGTGTAGGGGTCGACCGCGTCCTTGTCGAACGGCTCCACGTTCAGCTCGGACCAGCTCCGCAGCTGCTCCTCCACCGCCATTCCGCGCTGCTCCAACGGGTTCATAACGCCTCCGAATCGCTTTGCTCGCCGGCCGAGCACATGCCCGATCGCGCGCCGGGCCAACCCGTCCTGCTCGCTCAGGACAGACTCGTGGCGATGGCCGAGGAGATCGAGAGCGCCGACGACCTCTACACGCTGGATCCGAGCGAGTTCGTCACGGCGCGCAACGCGCTGGCGAAGCAGATGCGCAAGGAGGGCAGACGTGAGGACGCTTCAGCGGTGGCGAAGCTGCGGAGACCGCCGGCCACCGCCTGGGCGCTGAACATCACCGCGCGCGAGCACCCGGACCTCGTGGTCGACGCGCTCGAAGCGGGCCAGGAGCTGCGTGCGGCCACGGAGGCCGCCGTCGGCGGTGATGCCAGCGGGCTGCGCTCCGCGACGGCCAGCGAGCGCGCCGCCGCGGATCGGCTGCTGAGCGCCGCATCTGCCCACCTCGGCGACGGGAGGGAGGGACGGGAGCGGATGTCGGCGACGCTGCGAGCCGCCGCAGTCGACGAGGACGTCGCTGACCAGCTGCGGCGCGGCGTGCTGGCGGACGATCACGAGGCGTCCGGCTTCGGCTTCGCCACCGGCTTCGAGGTGGGCGAGGCGCCGTCCCGTCCCCGCAAGGCCCCCGCTCGAACCAAGAAGAAGCGCTCGGAGCCAGATGAGG
>DATCYI010000619.1:0-3338 GCA_036570385.1 Acidimicrobiales bacterium
CCGCGCCCGGCGGAGAGGGCGAGGCCGACGCCAGCGACTGCGGCCCCGGCGGCTCCCCGCGGGGCATCCTGTCGACCTACTGGATAGACGGGCAGTCGAACGCCTACGCCTGCCTGGCCGGCACGTCGATGGCCGCGCCCCAGGTGTCCGGCGCCCTGGCGATCCTGCTCAGCACCGGCCTGCGCCCCCAGCAGGCCGTCGATCAGCTCCTGGCGACCGCCACCGACCTCGGGCCGGCCGGGCGCGACCCGTCCTTCGGCAGCGGACGGATCGATGTGGCCCGGGCGGTGTCGTCGGCCACGGTGCCGCCGTCGAGCAGCACCGCCACCACCGCCCCGCCGGCCACGTCCGCTCCGCCCCCTGTCAGCTCGCCCACCACCGTGGCGCCCACGGTTCCCACCACGACCACCCCGCCCCCGACCACGTTGGGCCCGCCGCCGACCCTGCCCGGCACCGAGCAGGCTGCGCCGTTCCAGGCCGCCGCCCGGGCGGAGGAGGGTGTGCCCGTGTGGCTGGTGGGTCTCGCCGTCGTCGCCCTGGCCCTGAGCGGTGCCTTCACGGCCCGCACGGCCTGGCGGCTCAGGACCCGAGCGGATAGGTGAACGCCGTGTCTCACCGGCCGGATGGTGGGTCAGCCGGCGAGCGGTGAGCTGAGAACGGCCGAGAGCACCGCGTAGGCGCGCTCGAGCGAGGCCCGATCGACCCGCTCGTCGGCGTTGTGGGCCAGGGCGGCGTCGCCGGGGCCGAGGTTGCACGCGGGGATGCCCAGCTCCGCGAAGCGAGCGACGTCGGTCCACCCGAGCTTGGAGCGCACGGTCAGGCCGTGGTCGTCGATGAGCGAGCGCAGCACGGGGTCGGACAGCCCGGGATGCGCCGCAGGTCCCACGTCGACCACCTCGATGGTGTCGCCGTCCTCGATCACGGTCGCCAGCAGGGCGCGCACCTCGGCTTCGGCCTCGTCGGCGCTGCGGTCGGGCGCGAAGCGCCGGTTGATGGTGACGCTCGCGACGTCGGGCACGACGTTGCCGGCCACACCGCCGGACACCGCCACGGCCTGGAGCGCCTCGTGGAACTCGCAGCCGTCGATCACCGGTCGACGCTCCTCGAAGGAGGCGACGGCGTCGAGGACGCGGCCCAGGCGATGGATGGCGTTGCGGCCCATCCAGGGGCGGGCGGTGTGCGCCCGTGCCCCGGTGACGGTGACCACGAGGCGCATCGTGCCCTGGCAGCCGGCCTCGAGCTCGCCGCCGGTGGGCTCGCCGAGGATGGCTACGTCGCCGGCCAGCAGGTCGGGGCGGTCGCGGGCCAGGTGGCCGAGGCCGTTGTGCTCGGAAGCCACCTCCTCTGTCGCGTAGAACACGTAGGTCACGTCGATCGCCGGCTCGGGGACCGACTCGGCGAGGGCCAGCATCACGGCCAAGCCGCCCTTCATGTCAGACGCCCCGAGCCCCCACAGCACGTCGCCCTCGATGCGAGCGACCTCGTTGCCGTTGGGCGGCACCGTGTCGGTGTGCCCGGCGAGCACGATCCTGCGAGCCCGCCCGAGCTGGGTGCGGGCCACGAGGTTCGGCCCGACCCGCTCGACGTCGAGATGGGCCTGAGCCCGCAGCCTGGCCTCGATGTGCTCGACGATCTCCGCCTCCTGGTGGCTCACAGACGGGATGTCGATCAGCGCGGCGGTGGCGGCAAGCAGGTCAGGTACGGGCACCTCGCCAGACTACGGATCACCGTGCCCCCTCGGATCACCGGCCGTGCTGATCGCCTGCTGCCGGTACCGTGTCCGCCGTGACCGACGCGACCGACACCTCCTCGACCCCGGCCGGCGCCACGGGCTCCGGCCTGGCCACCCTGACAGCGGACGGACGGGTCCTCGACGTCTGGTACCCGGCGCCCGAGCTCGGCCGCACCGGCGAGGCCAGCGAGACGTTCCGCCTCGATCCCGTCGCCGCCGAGAACCTGCTCGGCGCGGCGGCCGCGACGGCCCTCGGCACCGACCCGGTGCGCGGCGTCGAGGTGGTGGCGGTGACCACCAACATCGTCGATCTCGCCGACCCGCCGGTCGACACCTACGACGCCTGGCTGCGCCTGCACCTGCTGTCGCACCGCCTGGTGCGACCGAACGAGCAGAACCTCGACGGCATCTTCGGCCACCTCACGAACGTCGCTTGGAGCCAGCTCGGGCCGGTGGCCGCCGATGAGCTCGACGACGCCCGCAGCCGGGCCCGCGCCGCCGGCACGCCGCTGCAGGTGCACTCGCTCGACAAGTTCCCGCGCCTCACCGACTACGTGATCCCGAGCGGCGTGCGCATCGCCGACACGTCGCGGGTGCGCCTCGGCGCCTACCTGGCCGACGGCACCACCGTGATGCACGAGGGCTTCGTGAACTTCAACGCCGGCACGCTCGGCAACGCCATGGTCGAGGGTCGCATCAGCCAGGGCGTGGTGGTGGGCGCCGACACCGACCTCGGCGGCGGCTCGTCGATCCAGGGAACGCTCTCGGGCGGCGGCAAGGAGCGGATCACCGTCGGTGAGCGGTGCCTGCTGGGCGCCAACGCCGGCATCGGGATCTCGCTGGGCGACGACTGCGTGGTCGAGGCCGGCCTGTACGTCACCAGCGGAAGCCGGGTCACGCTGCCCGACGGGCGGATCGTCAAGGCGTCGGAGCTGAGCGGTCAGCCGAACCTGCTGTTCATCCGCAACAGCGCCACCGGCGTGATGGAGGTGCGACCCCGCGCCAGCGGCACCGTCGAGCTCAACACCGCCCTCCATGCCAACTAGTGGTGTGTCGCCGAGATGATGCCCCAGGTCTCGCCGGCCATCGACGCCGCTGGACGACTCGCCGATCCCGAGTCGCCACTCCGGCGACCCATCTCTAGCTCGGTGCTCCCTCGATGAGCGACCTGGAACCGCCCCGCGACGAGCTCGAGGGTCGCCTCGACTCGCTCGCCGGCGCGCTGGCGGGCCTCGAAGGGCGCTTCGAGCTGCTGACCGCCGAGGTGGCGTCGCTGGGGCCGAAGCTGAACGAGCTCCTCGACCGCCACCCCGCCGGGCTCGGCGCGGCGTCGACGGCAACCCGCGACCTCGCTCACGATGCCGCGGTCGACGCCCTCGCACCGGTCCACGAGGCGATCGCGGCGCTCTCGACCAAGGTCACCGACACCCGCGGCGACCTGGCGCAGGCGCTCGACGCGCTGCGCGGCATAGCCGAGGGCCTGCTCCGGCTCGACAGCCGCACCGACGCTCGCCTCACAGAGGTGCGCGACTCCGCGGCGAGCTCGTTGAGCGACCTCGACGGGAAGCTGGCGCTGCGCAGCGAGCGCACCGACCGGCGGGTCGGC
>DATCYI010000620.1:0-6914 GCA_036570385.1 Acidimicrobiales bacterium
CACCCGTGCTGAGCAGCCGGCTCGCCGACTCCCCCTCCCGGATCGGCGGCAGCAGCAGCGCCCCTGCTCCCCTCGCAGGATCGTCCGCGCCCCCTGAACCACAGCCTGCTCCAGCTCATGGATCTCCAACGACCCACCGAGCTGCCGGGTGAAGTCGTGCAACGTCTCCAAGCTCTTGTGCCGCTCCCCCAGGCGAGTGAAGGAGCGGTACAACAGGAACAGCAGAAGAGCTAGCCCTAGGAGCAGCACTCCAACGTTTGAGCGCTCCCAGATACTGGTGATCATCGCGAGGCCCGCGGTCGTGTTCGCGAGGTTCACCACCGCGCCGAATATCGCGACCTGCCGGATCATCGATCGGCCGGGCCAGCCGCTTGTGATCGTGATCCCGGCGGTGACAACGAGGACACCAAGAGCGTGTGCGGCGAGCATTGCAACGATGAACGCCGCCCAGCCGTGCAGGTCGCTGGGCGAACTCGAGCCCAGCACCTCGCGGAAGACGAAAGAGACCAAGGCTGCCTCGGCCGCGAACATCGAGAGATTCGTGAAGAGCTTGGGAACGGACTGGCGCCGGATGACCACAAGGACGACCGCGCCGCCAAGCACTCGCCCAACTACGAGCTCGTCCGGGCTCGCTAGAGCCAGCCCAATCACGAACGCGATCTCCGTGAAGGTCAGCGAGTGGGCCTCTCCCCTCGACTCGAGGGGAACCTCCAGCAGTTCGCCTAGAGCGAAAAGAAGTGCAATCGTCCACCAATTGAGGACAAATGGTGCGCCAACCAGAACCTCGGCGGACCCAAGGGGACCCGCGAGTAGGACCGCAGCCACGGATACGAGCGCGACAGACAGCACACTGAGTCGAAGCAGCACGTGCCGCCCCGTAGTACGTGTCATGGGCGCTTCGCCCATTTCGCGCTCCATTTTTCGGACGGGTTAGAGGCTACGAGGGAACCCCGTCCCGCAGAGCCCCGTCAAGCCCGCAAAACGTCAGCGACCCCGGGCCGTCTGGTCCGAGGTCGCTACGGAGGCTCCGATGCGGAGCTCAAGTTCGGCTGGTCAGCGCCAGGTGTTGCCGCGCCAGGTGTTGCCACGCCAGGTGTTGCCGCGCCACGTGTTGCCACGGCCGCCCCACTCGACTCCACGCCCGCCCCACTCGACACCGTTGAGCTTGTTCATGATCTTTCCTCCGCAGAAAGTTTGGTTATTGAAGTGCTTTGACCTTTGACCGCTCTGCGTGAGGTTCCGAGTGATCGGAGCCTGGTATTTGCCCGCCTGAGCGACTCACTGACAGTGACCATACGGCGACCCCGCGAGTCTGGCAAGGGGACAAAACCCCTGGTCAGAGGGTTTTACGGTAGGCGTTCGGTTGACCACGGAGTGCGTTCAATAGGTCAAATGACTCACGGTAGAGGCCCCACCACACAGAGTGATATTTGAGGGGGGCAACTCCGAGTAACTACACAATGAGCGGTCGACTGACCACTCTTTGTGGTCAAGTAACGAGCACGCGCTCCAGGTACTGGTTGGAGAAGATTCCTTCAGGATCCACCCGTCGACGCGCTGCGAGGGCGTCGTCCCACAGTGGGTAGCGCGGTGCGAGGGTCTCGGCGCGCTGGAAGTGCATCTTCCCCCAATGGGGGCGACCGCCGTAGGAGTCCATGATCCGCTCGACGCCCTGGAAGTAGGTGTCGTAGGGCGTTCCCTTGTACACGTGGACGGCGATGTAGCCCGTCGGGCGGCCGTGCGCGGTCGACAGCGGGATGTCGTCACCGGCCACCGCACGGACCTCTACGGGGAAGCTGAGCTGGATGCCGGCCTCGTCCACCAGGCGTCTGACCCGGTTGAGGGCCTCAGGCACCGCCTCGCGGGGGATGCCGTACTCCATCTCGTAGAACCGCACCTTGCGCGGGCTCGTGAACACCCGATCGCTTCGGTCCGTGTACTCCACCCGTCCGGTCGAGGGGACGATCTTGGCCAGCCGTGGGATCCAGTCGGGCTTGCGGCGACCGATCCGGCACATGGCCCCGAAGGCCACGTTGGGTAGCAGGATGTCGTCGACGAGCTCCTTGGCACGACCACGGGGCGTGGCCGGCTCGGACGTGCGCCGGTTCCGCTTCGTCAGCGCCCAGCCCGTGTGGGGCACCCAGTAGAACTCGACGTGGTCGGCGCTGGACATGAAGCCGTCGAAGTCGCCGAGCACCTCGTCGATGCGCATCGGCTCCTCGATGGCGTGGAGCCGGAAGGCGCGCACGGCGTGGATCGTCACCGTCGAGAGGATCCCCATCGCTCCGAGGCCCACCTTCGCCGCGGCGAGCAGCTCGGGGTTCTCGGTGGCGGTGCAATCGATGACGGAGCCGTCGCCGGCGATGAGGCGCACGCCGACGATCCGGGAGGAGATGTTGCCGAAGTGCCAGCCGGTGCCGTGGGTGGCCGTGGCGATCGCGCCGGCGATCGACTGGTAGGCGATGTCGCCCATGTTCTCGAGCGCCATGCCCCGCTGGTCGAGCTCCGCGCACAGGTCCTTCAGCGAGATCCCGGCCTGGACCGTGATGGTGCAGGCCTCGCCGTCGTGGGCGAGGACCTTGTCGTAGCCGCTGAGGTCGACCATCACGCCGTCGGTGCAGGCGATGGGGGTGAAGGAGTGCCCAGCGCCTATGCACTTGACCCGCTGCCCGCTGGCCGCAGCCTCACGGACGATCGCGACGATCTCGTCCTCGCTGGTCGGCCGGCGGATGGCGGCCGGCGCGCACGACTGGTTCCCCGCCCAGTTCGTCCAGCTCGTGCGCCCCCGCATCGACATCGAGAGCCGACCATACCGGTGCACGATCCGGACATCGGGGAGCCTCGCGGAGGGTGGCGGCGTACGCTCAGCGGGTGGTCAAGTTCCGTCGTACCGGGTCAGGGCTGAGCAGGAACCTCGAGGACCGCCGCGCCGCGGGTGTGGGCATGGGTGGCCTCGGTGGAAAGGGCGTCGCCGCGGGCGGCGGGATCGTCGGCCTCGTGATCGTCGTGCTGATGTCGCTGCTCGGTGGCGGTGGCGGTGGAGGCGGTGCCGGGATCGACATCACCGACATCTTCGGTCAGATGAACATGGGCGGTTCGCCAGGTGGCACGGTCGACCCCGCCGACGAGCCGCTGGTCGAGGAGATGTCTTTCGCCCTCGACGACATCCAGGCCTTCTGGTCCACCAGCTCGGGGCTCGGCAGCCAGTACCAGGACGCCAAGCTCGTGCTGTTCACCGGCGGCGTCAGCACCGGCGGCTGCGGCAACGCGCCTAGCTCGGTCGGACCCTTCTACTGCCCGGCCGACTCGAAGGCCTACATCGACCTGAGCTTCTTCAAGGAGCTGCAGAGCCGGTTCGGGGCGCCGGGCGACTTCGCCCGCGTCTACGTGCTGGCCCACGAGCTGGGTCACCACGTTCAGAACCTGCTCGGCACCAACGCCGACGTACGGCGGGAGCAGGAGCAGAACCCGGCCGCGGCCAACGAGCTGTCGGTGCGCATGGAGCTCCAGGCCGACTGCTACGCCGGCGTGTGGGGCTCCTCAGCCCAAGATCGTGGCCTCTTGGAACCCGGCGACGTGGAGGAGGGCCTCGGTGCCGCCGAGGCGGTGGGCGACGACTCGCTGGGCAATCCGAGCGAGGAGTCCTGGACCCACGGCTCAGCCGAGCAGCGCAAGCGCTGGTTCACAAGAGGCCTGGACACCGGCGACCACGAAGCCTGCAACACCTTCGAAACCCCCTCAAACGACCTGTAAGAGCAGGGCGGGGCGGGGTCAGGGCTACCCGAGCGAAGCGAGCGGCGGGGGGCCTGGGGGGCAGAGGCTCCGCCGGAGCCCCCCACTAGGGCGCAGGGCGGCTCCGCCGCCCGGAGCCGACAGGCACTACAGCGAGGGCCGCCCCGAAGGGCGGCCCTCACAAGAAGCAACTCGCCGCAGCTCGCCGAAGGCGAGCGAGGACGACTACCGCGCCTGGAGCGCTTCGATGACCTTGGGCAGGACCTTGTGGACGTCGCCCACGATGCCGAGGTCGGCGATCGAGAAGATCGGAGCCTCGGGGTCCTTGTTGATGGCGATGATGTTCTTCGAGCCCTTCATGCCGACCATGTGCTGCGTGGCACCGGAGATGCCAGCGGCGATGTAGACGGTGGGCTTCACGACCTTGCCGGTCTGGCCGACCTGGTAGCTGTAGGGCACCCAGCCGGCGTCGACGATGGCACGGGATGCGCCGGGAGCAGCCTTGAGCAGCTTGGCCAGCGTCTCGATCATCTCGAACTTCTCGGCCTCGCCGAGGCCACGACCGCCGGCCACGACCACGGCGGCCTCGTCGAGCTTGGGGCCAGTGGCCTCCTCGACGTGACGGTTCGTGATCTTCGCGGTGCCGGGCTCGGTGACCTCGAGGGTCTCGACCGCAGCAGCGCCGCCACCGCTCTCCTCGGCCACGAAGGACTTCGGGCGGAAGAGGGCGATCTGCGTGCCGCCGGCGGTGAACTTCGTCTTCACGAGCTTGGTGCCGCCGAACACCTGGGTGGTGACGACGACGGCGTCGCCGTCGACCTCCACGTCGGTGTTGTTGGTGAGCACCGGCTTGTCGAGGGCCACCGAGAGGCGGGCCACGATGTCGCGAGCGTCGTAGGTGGTGCCGGCCATGAACAGGTCGGGGCCGTTGCCGTCGTTGACGGCCTTGGCCACGGCCGATGCCACGGGCACGCCCGGCAGCGAACCGCCGAGGTCGCCGGTGGAGAGGACCTTGGTGGCGCCGTGGGCGCCGAGCGTGCCGGCGACGGCGTCGGCATCAGCGCCGGCGTACACCGCTTCCACGGTGTCGCCGAGCGACCGGGCCTTGGCCAGGAGCTCGAGGGTGAGGGGGCTGACCGTGCCGTCGGTGGCTTCGGCGTACACCCAGATTCGGTTGAGAGCCATGTGCTTTCTCCTGTCGATCGGGGTGCTAGATGACCTTGAGGCCGTCGAGGAACTCGACGATCTTGCCGAAGGCTTCGCCGTCGTCCTCGATGATCTCGCCGGCTTCGCGCTCGGGTGCGTCCTCGACGGCGACGATCTCCTGGCCGGCACCAGCGGTACCGACCTGCGAGGCGTCGAGGCCGAGATCGGCGACGGTGACCTCTTCGACCGGCTTCGACTTGGCGGCCATGATCCCCTTGAAGGAGGGGTAGCGGGGCTCGACCACGCCAGCGGTCACGGACACGAGGGCGGGCAGCGAGGTGGTGACCTCGTCGTAGCCGGCCTCTGTCTGGCGCTGGACGTTGACGGTCTGGCCGTCGATGGCGACCTCCTTGGCGAAGGTGATCGACGACAGCCCGAGGATCGCGGCGATCTGCTCCGGGACGGTGCCCGTGTAGCCGTCGCTCGACTCAGTGGCGGCGAGCACCAGGTCGGGCTCGGCCCGCTTGATGGCCGCGGCCAGCACCTTGGCCGTGTCGAGGGCGCCGGCGCCGCTGAGGGCGTCGTCGGAGACCAGGATCGCCTTGGCGGCACCCATCGCGAGGGCGGTGCGAAGACCGCTGGTCTCGTTGTTGGGAGCCATGGACACGAGGGTGACCTCTCCGCCGCCGGCCTTGTCGACCAGCTGGAGGGCCATCTCTACGCCGTAGCTGTCGGACTCGTCGAGGATGAGCTTTCCGCTGCGGTCCAGCGTGTTGTCACCTTCGAGCTTGCCCGGCTCGGCGGGATCGGGGATCTGCTTCACGCAGACGACGACATGCATGGGCGCATCGTCGCACGATCCGGCGCGCCGCTTCCAACCCGAGCGGGCCGAACGACCTACGCATGCGGGTAGGTTTCGCCCGCCATGAAGGTCTTGCTCCTCGTGAACTCCTCGGCGTCGTCGGTGACGGCGCGAAGCAGGGTCGTGATCCAGAAGGCGCTCTCCGCGGACCACGACGTCACCCTCGCCGAGACCAGCCGCCGGGGCCACGCGACCCGCCTCGCGCAGGGCGCGGCGGCGGGCGGCACGGAGGTCGTGGTGGTGCTGGGCGGCGACGGCACGCTCAACGAGGCCGCCAACGGCCTCGCCGGTTCCAGCTGCGCGCTCGCTGCGCTCCCCGGCGGCTCCACCAACGTGTTCGCTCGCACGATCGGCCTGCCGAACGACCCGATCGAGGCCACCGGCGACCTGCTCGCCGCGCTGGCCCAGCGCAGCATCCGCCGGGTCGGGCTCGGCTCGGTGAACGGGCGCTACTTCCTGTTCCACGTCGGGATGGGCTTCGACGCGGCGGTCGTCGCCCAGGTGGAGCGCCGGGCCGGGCTGAAGCGCTACGCCGGCCACCCGCTCTTCGTCTACTCGGGCTTCGACACGTGGATCCGCCACTACGACCGCAGCCGGCCGCGCTTCGCGCTGCGCTTCGCCGACGGGTCGGTGGTCGACGACGGCTACCTGTCGATCTGCCTGAACACCAACCCGTACACCTACCTGGGCAACCGCCCCCTCGACCTGGCCCCGGAGGCGACCCTCGACCGCGGCCTGGCGATGGTGACCCTGCGCACGCTCGCGTTCGGGCGCACCATGCGCATCATCGGCTCAGCGCTCGGCGCGGGCCGCTACCTGCGGAATTCGCGCTGGACCGACCACCGCACCGACCTCACGGCGATCACCGTCACCGGCTACGGCCCGTTCCCCTACCAGGTCGACGGCGACCACCTCGGCGACACCGAGCAGCTCGAGCTGCGCCACGAACCCGACGTCATCGACCTCGTGCTGCCGCTTTCGTCCTCGTCCGCCTGACGGCGGACTGCGGCGAGCCTTGTCTTGTGCTCGCCTTCGGCTCGCGCTGAGTGCTGGCTGCTCCGGGGGCGGCGGAGCCGCCCCTCCGCGGGCAGGGGGCTCCGGCGGGAGCCTCCGCCCCCCGCACCCCCCACCGGCCCCTGCCCGCCAGGTTGGGGGCACCAATGCACGCCCCCCG
>DATCYI010000621.1:0-7758 GCA_036570385.1 Acidimicrobiales bacterium
ATCACGTGATCATGCCCTCCGGCTCGACGAGGTCGCTCGCGTCGACGTCGGATCGGATGACGACGACGACCCCGGCGGCTATGAGCACCGCCGCCGGCCACGCTCCAGCCGGCGGCGTCTCGCCGAAGGCGATCCGGGCGATGACCGTCGCCCCGAGGATCTCGAAGAGGATCGCGACCGACACCGCCATGGGGCTGATCGTCGAGAGCACGCGGTTCACGAGGGTGTGGCCGAGCAGCTGCGCTCCGAGGACGAGGCCGCCGATGGCCAGCCACGTGTCGCGGTCGTAGCCGGTCAGGTCCTGGCCGCTGACGAGGCAGACCGCGAGCAGCCCGACGCCCGCCACCGCGTAGCAACCGAGCGCGTAGACCGTCGTCGTGAGCGTGCGGCGCACCTCCGATCCCACGGTCACGTAGGCGGCGGCGAGGAAGCCCCCACCCAAGGCGAGCAAGTCGCCGAACAGCGCCCGGCCCGAGATGGAGAGGTCGACGCCGGTGAGCAGCACGGTGCCGGAGAGCGCCAGGCCCATCCCGATCCACGTGCCCCGGGCGATGACGTGACCGCGCCGCCGAGCGATCAGCGCCGCCCACACCGGTTGGGTGGCGACGAGCGCCACCGACGAGGCGACGGAGGTGAACGAGAGGCTCGGCACCCACAGCGCGAAGTGCGCACCGAGCAGGAGCCCGGCGAGCCCTGTGAGCCTCTTCTCGTCCCGGGTCCGACCCCGCCACGCGGCCCGCTCCGGGGCTCTCCCGAGAACCCACGCCCCGAGCACCGGAAGAGCCAGCGCGTTCCGCCAGAACGCGATCGCCAAGGTGGGCGCCGCCGCCCCAGCGATGAGAGGCGCGGAGGTGGAGATCGCAACGATCGCCACCCCCAACAAGAGCAGATCAAACGAAGGCACCCGCCCAGATGACACCATGAGAAGAAGAGGCTTTCACGCGAAGAAGCAACCAGAGCGAACAAGCAAGCCGGGGGCGTCGGGTGGGGTTAGTGGCTACCCGAGCGAAGCGAGCGGCGGGGGGTGTGGGGGGCAGAGGCTCCGCCGGAGCCCCCCACAAGGGCGGAGGGCGGCTCCGCCGCCCCGGAGCCAGCAAGCAATCAGCGCGCCGAAGGCGCACAAGACAACTCGAGTACGAAGCTCCGCTTCGGACTCGACTACACGTCGAGGAAGCGAGAGACGGCGACGGCGGAGCCGATGGCGCCGATCACTACGGCTACGCCGATCACCAGGAGGTTGGTGAAGAGGAGGTTGCCGTCGGTGACCACGAAGCCCTGGAAGATGGGCAGGACCCGGTCGCGCGAGAGCTCGTCGATGAAGGGCCTGATGAGGAACGTCATGAACCCGACCGCGACGGCGGCGCCCAAGAGGGTCTGGATGATGCCCTCGATGATGAACGGCACGCGGATGAACCAGTTCGTGGCGCCGACGAGCTTCATCACCTCGATCTCGCGCCGCCGGGCGAACATCGCCACGCGGATGGTGTTGAGGATGAGCATCAGCGCGGCGACCAGGAGCATCACGGCCGCGGCGAGGAAGCGCACGCCGATCTTGTTGAAGGTCTCCTGGATGCGCTGGACGACCTCGAAGGCGAACACCACCTCGTAGACGCCCGGCTTGCCCGAGAAGGTCTCGCCCAGCGCCTGGACCACCTCAGGATCCTGGATCCTGGGCGCGACGCGGAACGAGGGCGGCAGGATCGAGGGCTCGACCGCGTCCACGAGCTGCGGCGAGTCGGCGAAGAGGCGCTGGAACTCCTCGTAGGTCTCGTCCTGGTTCACGAAGTTGAAGTCGCGGACGTCGGGGTTGTCGGCGAGGTCGCGCTCGACCGACGCCTTCTGCTCCTCTGTGACGGCCGGGTTCAGGTAGACGATGAACTCGATGCCGCCCTTGAAGCGGTCGTTGGCGTTCTCGACGCCCTGCTGGAGCAGCAGCGCGGAGCCGAAGAGGGTGAGCGACACGACGACCGTGAGCACCGACGCCAACGTCAGGGTGACGTTGCGGAAGAGGTTGCTCGCGGTCTCGCGGGCTACGTAGTCGAGCTTGATGGCCATGGCGGGCGGCTACTCGTACACGCCGCGGCTCTGGTCACGGATGATCGAGCCGCGGTCGAGCTCGATCACCCGCCTGCGCATCGTGTCGACGATCGAGCGATCGTGGGTGGCCATGACCACCGTGGTGCCGGTGCGGTTGATGCGGTCGAGCAGGCGCATGATGCCCACCGAGGTGGCGGGATCGAGGTTGCCGGTGGGCTCGTCGGCCAGGAGGATCAGCGGGCGGTTCACGAAGGCACGCGCGATCGAGACGCGCTGCTGCTCGCCGCCGGAGAGCTCGTTGGGGAAGTTGCTCATCTTCTTGGCCAGGCCGACCAGCTCGAGGATGGCCGGGACCTGCGTCTTGACGACGTGGCGGGGCCGGCCGATCACCTCGAGGGCGAAGGCGACGTTCTCGTAGACCGTCTTGTTGGTGAGCAGCTTGAAGTCCTGGAAGACGCTGCCGATGTTGCGGCGCAGGTACGGGACCTTCCAGCTGGTGAGGGAGGCGATGTCCTTGCCGGCGACGTAGATCTTGCCGCGCTCGGGCGTCTCCTCCCGGTTGATCAGCCGGAGGAAGGTGGACTTGCCGGAACCGGATGCCCCCACGAGGAACACGAACTCGCCCTTGTCGATCTCGACTGACGCTTCGTGGAGTGCGACGACATCGCCCTTGTAGACCTTGGAGACGCTCTCGAGGGTGATCATGAGGTTGCGGTCACGTTACGAGGTGGCGTTGGCGCGACGCCATTGGAGGTAGGCCTCCATGAAGGGGTCGAGGTCTCCGTCGAGGACGCCCTGGACGTTGCCGGCTTCGTGCTCGGTGCGGAGGTCCTTGACCATCTGGTACGGCTGCATGACGTAGCTGCGGATCTGGCTGCCGAAGCCCACACGCTGCTGCTCGCCCTTGATCGCATCGAGCTCCTCCAAGCGCTCCAGGCGCTCCTTCTCGGCGAGCTTGGCCTTGAGCATCCCCATGGCCTTCGCTCGGTTCTGGAGCTGCGACCGCTCCATCTGGCACGACACGATGATGCCCGACGGGAGGTGCGTGAGGCGGACAGCCGACGACGTCTTGTTGATGTGCTGGCCACCGGCACCCGATGCCCGGAACACGTCCATCTTGATGTCGCTCTCGTCGACCTCTACGTCGACGTCGCCGTCGTGGAGCATCGGGACGACCTGCAGTGCGGCGAACGCTGTCTGGCGCTTGCCCTGCGCGTTGAACGGGCTCATCCGCACTAGGCGGTGGACGCCGCGCTCGGCCTGCAGGTAGCCGTAGGCGTAGCGACCCTTCACCACGAACTCGACGGAGGACAGACCCGCCTCGGAGCCAGCGGTGGACGACTGCTCCTCGACGTCGAACCCGCGACCCTCGGCCCAGCGCACGTACATGCGGTAGAGCATCTCGGCCCAGTCCTGGGAGTCGGCGCCGCCCTCACCGGCCTGGATGGTGCACAGGGCGTCGTGCTCGTCGTGCTCGCCGGCGAACATGGAGCGCAGCTCGAGTCCCCTGAGCTCGCGATCGAGCGACACCAGCGCACCCTCGATCTCCGGCTCCTGGCTGGCGTCGTCGACCTCGCGAGCCAGCTCGTGGAGCGTCTCGGCGTCTTCCAGCTGGGCCTCGAGGCGCTCGTACATCTCGATGTCGTCGATCACGGTCGACAGCTCACCCGTGACCCGCTTGGCCGCGTCGGCGTCGTCCCAGAGGTCGGGGCGCGAGGCCTCGGTCTCGAGCAGCGGGCGCCGGGCTCGCAGCTCCTCGATGCGCAGGTAGGTCTCGGCGTCACCTATGCGCTTGCGCGTATCCGCGAGCTGGTCTGTGAAGTCGCGCATGGTGCGACCTCAGGCCTTGCCGTGGCAGAGCTTGAACTTCTTGCCGCTGCCGCAGGGGCACGGAGCGTTGCGCGGGGTCTTGTCCCAGTCGGACTTCACGGTGGGGGTCATGCTGGCCGGCTCGTTCGCGGCGACGGGCGCCGGGGCACCGGTGTCGGCGGCGGCCTGCCTGGCGGCGGCCGCCATGTTGCCGCCACCGGAGGCGGAGTCGTCAGGCGCCGAGTACTGCATGTTCTGCACCGGGGCTTCGGCGGTGGCCGCACCAGCGGTGACGGCCGCTGGCGTGGGGGCGGCGCCGGGGGTGGCGGCCTGCTGCTGCGGGTTCACCTGGACCTGCACGTGCATGACGTAGCGGACGAGGTCCTGGGCGATGCCCTTCATCATCATGCCGAACATCTCGAAGCCCTCCCGCTGCCACTCGGTCAGCGGGTCCTTCTGGCCCATCGCCCGGAGGTTGATGCCCTCCTGGAGGTAGTCCATCTCGTAGAGGTGCTCGCGCCACTTGGTGTCGATGATGCGCAGCATCACCTGGCGCTCGACCTGGCGCATCACGTCTTCGCCGAGCTCGCTCTCGCGCTTCTCGTAGTGCGTGATGGCGTCGTCGACCAGCAGCTCGTAGAGCGCGTCGGTGTGGTCGACCGCCGCCAGCTGCTCCTGCGTGAGCGAGGACGGCCAGTAGGTGAGCATCTCGGTGTGGAGGCCGTCGAGGTCCCACTCCTCGGGGATGTCAGCCACGCAGTAGGTGGCCACCAGGGCCTCGACCGCCTCGGGCAGGTGCTCGGTGAGGATCTTCTCGCGGAGGTCGGCCTTGTCGAGGATCTGGTCGCGCAGGGCGTAGATCACCTTGCGCTGCGCGTTCATGACCTCGTCGTACTTGAGGACGTTCTTGCGGATCTCGCCGTTCTTCTGCTCGACGGTGGTCTGCGCCCGCTCGATGGCCTTGCTCACCATCTTCGCTTCGAGCGGCACGTCGTCGGGCAGGGCCTTGCCCATCACCCAGTTGATGGCGCCGGTGGCGAACAGGCGCATGAGGTCGTCTTCGAGGGAGAGGTAGAAGCGGCTCTCGCCCGGGTCGCCCTGGCGGCCGGCACGGCCTCGCAGCTGGTTGTCGATGCGGCGGGAGTCGTGGCGCTCGGTGCCGAGCACGTAGAGGCCACCGAGCTCGCGGACCTTGTCGCCCTCGGGCTTGGTCTCGGACTCGTACTTCGCCACGAGCGCCTCGTACTGCTCGCGGATCTCCTCGGCGTCGGGATCGAGGCCGTCGGCTCGCAGATCCCGCTTGGCGAGGATCTCGGGGTTGCCGCCGAGGATGATGTCGACGCCACGACCGGCCATGTTCGTGGCCACCGTGACCCCGCCGAGGCGGCCGGCCATCGCGACGATGTCGGCCTCACGGGTGTGCTGCTTGGCGTTGAGTACCTCGTGGGAGATGCCGCGCTTCTCGAGCAGGCGAGACAGCTTCTCGGACTTCTCCACCGAGATCGTGCCGACGAGGACCGGCTGGCCGCTGGTGTGGCGCTCGGCGATGTCCTCGACGACGGCCTGGAACTTGCCGTCCTCGGTCTTGTAGATGAGGTCGCCCTCGTCGTTGCGGGCGATGGGACGGTGCGTGGGCACCGGCACGACCTGGAGGTCGTAGGTGTTGGCGAACTCGGCCGCCTCGGTGGAGGCGGTGCCCGTCATGCCGGCGATCTTGTCGTACATGCGGAAGTAGTTCTGGAGGGTGATCGTGGCGAGGGTCTGGTTCTCCTCCTTGATCTTCACGCCCTCCTTGGCCTCGACGGCCTGGTGGAGGCCCTCCGACCAGCGGCGCCCCTCGAGGATGCGGCCGGTGAACTCGTCGACGATCTTCACCTCGCCGTTGGCGACGATGTAGTCCTTGTCCCGCTTGAAGAGCTCCTTGGCCCGCAGCGCGGCCTGGAGCTGGTGGACCAGGTTCTGGGCGACGCCGTCGTAGAGGTTGTCGATCCCCAGCGCGGCTTCGACCTTCTCGATGCCGTCCTCGGTGGGAGACACCGTGCGCTTCTGCTCGTCGACCTCGTAGTCGGCGTCGCGCCGCAGGCCCCGCACGATCGTGGCGAACTTGTAGTAGAGCTGCGCCGCGTCGGCGACCCGGCCGGAGATGATCAGCGGGGTGCGGGCCTCGTCGATGAGGATGGAGTCGACCTCGTCCACGATCACGTAGCTGAAGCCCCGCTGGACCTGGCGCTCCCGCGACATCGCCATGTTGTCGCGGAGGTAGTCGAAGCCGAACTCGTTGTTCGTGCCGTAGGTGATGTCGGCCGCGTACTGCTTGCGCTTGTGGGCGGAGTCGCTCTCGCCGGGCACGATGAGCCCCACGTCGAGGCCCATCCAGCGGTGCAGTCGGCCCATCCACTCGGAGTCGCGACGGGCCAGGTACTCGTTGACCGTGATGAGGTGGGTGCCCTTGCCGGACAGACCGTTGAGGTAGGCCGGCAGGGTGGACACGAGCGTCTTGCCCTCACCGGTCTTCATCTCGGCGATCCAACCGAAGTGCAGCGCAGCACCGCCCACGAGCTGCACGTCGTAGTGGCGCTGCCCGAGGACGCGCTTGCTGGCCTCCCGGGTGACCGCGAAGGCCTCGACGAGGATGTCGTCGAGGTCCTCGCCGTTGTCGAGGCGGTTGCGGAACTCGCCGGTCTTGGCCTGGAGCGCGGCGTCGCTCAGGCTCTCCATCTCAGGCTCGAGCGCGCTGATGTCAGGCACCAGGGCCTGCAGCGCCTTGAGCTTCTTGCCTTCGCCTGAGCGGAGGATCTTGTCGAAGATGCTCATGAGGGGTCCGAGTCTACCGACGACCCCCCGCCGTAGCGGATCGGGGTCAGTGGATGTCGAGGAGCTTCTCGCGCACGGCGTACACGACGGCCTCCATGCGGGAGTGCAGGTGCAGCTTCTCGAGGATGTTCCGCACGTGGTTCTTCACGGTGTTCTCGGAGATGTAGAGCTCACCGGCGATCTCCCGGTTGCTCATCCCCTGAGCCACGAGCTTCAGCACCTCGAGCTCGCGACCCGTGAGCCGCGGGGCGGGGACGGCTTGGCGCTCGTCCGCCTTCTTGGCCAGGTTCGTGAACTCCGTGAGGAGCTTCGACGCCATGGAGGGCGAGATGAGGCTCTGGCCGCTGACGACGCTGCGGATGGCGCTGGCGACCTCCTCGATGGAGATCTCCTTCAGGAGGTAGCCCGTGGCCCCCGCCTTGATGGCGTCGTAGAGGTCGTCCTCCTCGTCGCTGACGGTGAGCATGAGGATCTTCGCGGTGGGCACCACCTCGGCGATGGCCCGGGTGGCCTCGATGCCGCTGAGGCGAGGCATGCGGACGTCCATGAGGACGACATCAGGGGCCAGCTCCTCGGCCTTGCGGACGGCTTCGTCGCCGTCCTCGGCCTCGCCGATGACCTCGACGCCCTCTTCGGACTCGAGCACCATGATCAGGCCGCGCCGGAACAGGGCGTGGTCATCGCAGATCATCACCCGGATGGCGTCGCCGCCCTCTCGGGCTGACTGCTCTGCCGCTTCGCCTTGGCTCATGGTTCTCCTGTCGCCCCGCCCGCCCGGCGGACCGGACTAGTCAGATCAGCGTAGCCCGGAGTGATGGCGCGACAGTGGTCCGCCGCCCCTGGAAGGACCACATCACCGCGGGGTCAGGAGGGCTTCGGAGCGCGAGCGACGACCACGGCATGGATCTCTTCGGCGCCCGCAGAGCGCAGGGCTCGAGCAGCCGCGGTGAGGGTCGCACCGGTGGTGGCCACGTCGTCGACCACCAGGACGGACCCACGCACGGGCGTGCGAGCGAGGAAGTGCGGGTTGGAGCGGCGGGTGGCGGCCGACGCGCCGGACTGCGGCCCACCGGCGCCGCGCTGCAGGAGCGGGCGCAC
>DATCYI010000622.1:0-2585 GCA_036570385.1 Acidimicrobiales bacterium
GGCTGGGCGGGCCGCGACGACTGGAAGTGGGCCGGCGCGGTCCGGCGGTCGCCGCGGCGCAGGAGCCCGTTGACGGTCGTCTTGATGGCCGGGGCCTCCGGTTCGACCGGGGCGGCGGGCGTCGGCTCGACCGCGGGGGCAGTCGATGCGCTTGCCTCGATGGCACCCACCGGGGTGACGGTGGGAGCAGCGATGACCGGGGCCGGACCGCTGATCGCAACGGGCCCATCGTCGTGAGCGAGCACCGCCTCGGGCACGTCGATCCGCGCCGTGATGCCGCCGGCGGGGCTGTCCTGGAGCTCGACGCGCACGTCGTGGCGGCGGGCCAGGTGACCCGCCACGTAGTGGCCGAGGTAGCGGGACGGGGCGACCGTGAAGGACTCCTCGCCGGAGAGCCGCTGGTTGGCCCGAGCCAGGTCCTCGGTCGCCATGCCCAAGCCGTTGTCGCTGATCGCCAGCGTGTACCCGTCGGCCGAGCGGCGGCCCCGCACGTCGACGGTCTCGTCGGGCGGCGAGAACGACAGGGCGTTCTCGAGCAGCTCGGCGACCACGTGGGCCACGTCCGACGCGACGGCGCCCTCCAACGACGCCGGCTCGAGGTGCCGCACGACGACGCGCTGGTAGTCCTCGACCTCGCCCAGCGCGGCGCGCACGACGTCTGTGACCCGCACCGGTGCGGCCCACTGGCGGGGCGGCGCCACCCCGGCGAGCACCAGGAGCGACTCGGCGTTGCGGCGCATTCGGGTGGCGAGGTGGTCGAGCTTGAAGAGGTCCTCGAGGATGTCGGGGTCGGCCTCGTTGCGCTCCAGGTCGGTGATGAAGTCGAGCTGGCGGCTGAGCAGGTTCTGGTTGCGGCGCCCGAGGTTGATGTACGAGTCGCTGATGTTGCGGCGCAGCACGGCCTGCTCGACGGCGAGGTCGACGGCGCTGGTCTGGACCGCGCTCAGCGCGGAGGCGACGTCCCGGACCTCGTCACGCGTCTTCACGGCGATCGGCGCCACCTCGGGGATGACCACGTCCTCCCCCGGTGGGGTCTCGAGGATCTGGCGCACGGCGGTGGGAAGGGTCTGGTTGGCCATGGTGTCGGCCTGCGTCCGCAGCGAGCGCAGCGGTCGGGTGATCGAGCGGCTGGCGAGGAAGGTCACCAGCGCGGCCAGCAGCAGGGCGCCCGCGGCCAGGAGGATGAAGGTGCGCTGCCGGTCGATGGCCTCGCCCTCGATGCGGTCGGCCTCGTCGATCAGGCGGTCGGCGGCCCGGGCCCGCAGCCCGATGTAGCCGATGTCGGGCTGAGACTCGACCGACTCGAGCAGGGTGCCGATGTCGACGGTGCCCTCCGCCAGGTAGGTCTCCACCTGCTCTACGAAGCTGGCCACGTTGGGCTCTTCGAAGGTCTCGTCGGCGACGCCTTCGTAGGGACCGCTGGCGTTGGTGCGGATGTCAGCGTCGAACCCGTTGGCCCGGTCGAGCAGGCCGGCCACCGACTGGCCCACCTCGGGCCTGTCCGCGTTGCCGGTCAGCGTGGCCAGCACGAGGTCTCGGACGATCCGCGCCCGCATCTCGCTCTGACGGGTGGCGGCGTCGACGATCTCGACGCCGTTGCGCAGCTCGGCGCCGTCGACCGACAGCGCGACGCGGGAGGTGGCGTCGAAGAACGCCTCGGTGATCTCGGTGTAGCGGGTGAACACCTCGTTGGCGAAGGCGTTGTTCCCGATGTCGAAGGGTCCCTCGTCGGCGTCGATGTCGTCTCGCAGCTCGTCGATGTCGTCGAGGGCGGCGAAGGCGTCCTCGAAGGCCGCGCTGACCGGTCCCGGGCGGCTGGCGATCTCGGCCCGGAACTCCTCCGCGGCGGCATCGGACAGCTCCCGCGCCTCCTCGTTGTCGTCGACGGGAAGCTCAGTGTCGAGGCCGACGAGGTCGAGCGACGCGCGGTTGCGCTCGTCCTGGAGCCGCGTCACGAGGCTGCCGGGACCGAGCGACGACGTCGCCAGCTCCGTCTGCGACTCGATGCGCTCGACGTCGCGGTTGGCCTCGCGCACCTCGTACCCGGCGACGGCCACCAGAGCCACGAGGGGGATGGCCAGCGCCACCGCCAGCTTGGTTCGGATGCGAATGGTGCGGAACAAGGCGTACTCCTGGTCGGTCAGCTCCGGCCGGCACGAGGGCCGGCACAGCTGGAGAGATGGGTCACGTCGGAGACGAGGGCTCCGGCGGGAACGGCAGCGGCGACGTCGGCGGGCTGCTCGATGGCCCAGCCGAGGACGTCAGGGTCGTCGGTGAGCAGGATGAGGGGGCGGTTGGCCGAGCCCGCGGCGATCAGCTGGAGCAGGTCCTCGCGTGGTCCGCTGCCGACGGCCGACAGCGGGTCGTCGAGCACGAGGACCTCGCCCTGATGGCCCTCGAGGAGGTGGGTGAGGGCTTCGAGGAAGTCGTCGTGCTGGGGACCGCGCGCCATCTGGCTGGCCATCCGGTGCGCCGCGTCCGCCTCGCGGTGCTCCTGCGCCGCCGCGTCGACAGCCGCATCGGAGCGGGCGACGTCGGCCGACATCGCGCCGGCCAGCGCCTCGAGCTCGTCGGCGACGTCGAGC